>JBEARN010000156.1:0-3018 GCA_041163165.1 Pseudomonadota bacterium | reverse complement strand
GAGCCGCCTTTGATTTTTACTTATTGTAGTTTAAGTGGACAATAAAGAGACAGAATATGTCAAATTGACATATTGTGCGTAGGGTTTTTATATGACAAAAATATGACATTAAAACGCTATCATGCATATATAATTCGTTATAAAGGTAGGATGTTATGAGATATGTTTTGTTGTTTCTTATACCATTGTTGTTGTGGACGCAAAAACCAGACTTGCTGTTATTGGAAACTTATAAAGATCAAAACATCAGCGGATGGGTGATGAGTGAGAAACTGGATGGTGTTAGAGCGTATTGGACTGGGAAAGCGTTGATCAGTAGAGGTGGTTATGTTATCCATGCGCCTGAGTCTTTCACGAAAGGTTTCCCGCCTTTTGAGCTCGATGGAGAGCTATCGACGAAACGGGGAGATTTTAACCACATTTCTTCTGTCGTCAGAGATGCCGTACCTTCAGGAGAATGGAGCGAAGTGACGTATCATATCTTTGAAGTGCCCCATGTTCAAGGTGGATTGGTTGAAAGACTTCAAAAGGTAAAACCATATGAGAGTAAGATCTTGAAAATTATTCCCCAGATCAAAATCAGATCAAAACGTCATATGCAAGTGTTTTTGAAAAGTATCGAATCAGAGGGCGGAGAGGGTGTTGTGGTGCGTGATCCAACGGTAGCCTACATTGCCAAAAGAACTTCCAAAGCGTTGAAAGTAAAAACATTTCAAGATGCCGAATGCAAAGTGGAAGAGTATGTGAAAGGTAAAGGAAAGTATAAAGATGTCATGGGCGCATTAAAATGTCGACTTTCTAACGGGATTCAGATCAAAATAGGATCTGGATTTAGTGATGAAGAACGAAAAAACCCACCTGCTATCGGTACCGAAATTACTTTTAAATATAAAGAGTTGACTAAAAACGGCAAACCTAGATTTCCTGTCTTTATACGCGTTAGAGAAGCATTTTAGGCTCTTTTAAAACTTTTGAAAATAAGTAAGATCACGATGATTTCAACAGCAATCAATAAAAAATGCAATCTACTTTCGTTAACAGTGTGTCGGTTTCGAGCAAGAGGGTTTCTGCTCTGATAAGATAGTTCCCGAACATAAATGTGATTTGGTATCCGATATACATCAAAAGTGCGGTTTGATAGGTGTAAGAGGCATAAAGAAAATAGAGCATCGCTACAAGTAAAACAATTTCTACAAAAAGTGAGATTCTAAAGAACCATTTGGCATTTAAAATGGCATGATAAAAACGTGCGATGATCAACATCGCAACGGCAAGAAGCACACCGCCTACAGAGTAGAGTGAAGGCTCCAGCGGTGTGTAAAGTGTAAAAATGGCACCGACACTTAACCCCAAAAAGAGAGAGTTGAAAAATTTGTATCGGATGAACCAAGATGGGATGAGTTTTAGCATGGGTGATTATACCTAAAAACTGTACTTTAGATTTGCGTAAATTGATCGACCTTCAGTAGCATAGCCATAGGTGGATTCATAGGTTTTATCTAAGATATTCTTTGCATGGAGAGAAAAGTCTATATCTTCCATGATCTGTGTGGAAAAGTTTGCATGACAGAGGGTGTAGTTTCCTGTCTCTGCCTTAATGGTATGCGAGTTCCACTCATACTCTATACGATCCCCAATATATTGTCCGATGATACTAAAATGTGTTGCATCGGTGATATAGGTATCCAAAGAGAGATTCAGCGTATCTTCGGCTATTTTTTCGAGTGCAAACCCTTCATCATCTTCATACTTTAACAAAAGCGTATAGTTGAGTGTCAAGAGTGTGTTGATAGCTTCAAAATGGTGTTTTGTTTCTATCTCGACACCATTGATATTCTCTATACCTTGTTGGTTGATATATCCCCAGTTTTCATTGTCATAGGTTAATCTATCGGAAATTTTGTTTGAAAAGTAGGTAATGCCCGTATCTTGGTAAAAAAGAGAGATATCATACCCTTTTGTCTGATCAGGCTGCAATCTCTCTCCAAATACAGTATTGGCTACTTGATAGGCATTGGGCGTATCGATCGCTTTATAATAGTTCAAACCTAGAGTGAGCTGTTTCTCTTTATGTAGAAAATGTTTCAAACCTATCTTGTAAGAGAGTTGTTCTTCAAAAGTATCAAATGAGTCTTTACGAAGCGCTGCTTCTAAAAGAGCGATCTCTCCTAACCGATGGTTGACATTGGCAAAGATCGCATCATTGTTAAATTTCTCTTTGATATCAGTTCCCCAAGCGTTTTGATAACTCCCCTCGATAGTATTAAGTTCAAATCCATACTGAAAGTTGGTGTTTTCAAGTGCTACTTTATTGAGCCATTTTAGGGCTTGTTGTGTCGCGTCATAAGTAGTGTCATCTGAATGGGTTCTGTTGCTGTGGCTTTTGGTTAAATTGAGAAGTGACGTATAAAAGCCTATTTGATAGGTATGGGAAAATGCAAGATCATTTTGTGTGATAAAAGCTTTAGCAGGATCATTTGACCCTCCAAATCCATCATACTCTATCTCGGCATCGATATAGTTGTAGTTGAACCCTATACTGTTTCTATCATTCAAATGGTAGTTTGTTTTAAAGTTGACCGTATCATTGAAGTATCCATCTGCTTCATCCGATGAAGGTTGTTTTGCACTAAACCCTTTATTGTCAAATCTTGAGATGGCTAAAAGTGCATCAAAACGATCTTTTTTATAGGAGAGATTCGCTCCTGCACTTTTTGTATCGTAAGAACCGTACGAGATATTAGAACTGGCATGCAGACCATCTTTGGCTTTTTTGGTGATGATATTGATGACACCTGCGCTAGCATCTGAACCCCAAATACTGCTTAATCCACCCTTGATGATCTCTATTTGTTCAATATTATCTAAGGAGATATGCTCGAAAAAGGCCTGTCCATCCGTGGAGCTAGGATTATTAAGTGGGATACCGTCAAGAAGCACTAGGATTTTTTCTGTTTTCATTCCTCTTAGAAATATGCTTGTAACTTTCCCTGCACCTCCATTGTTGGTGATAGAGAT
>JBEARN010000155.1:0-3206 GCA_041163165.1 Pseudomonadota bacterium | reverse complement strand
GTCGTCAAAAAAATCGATCTCTAGCAAGATATTTGGAGACCATTCATCCGGAGCGTAAGCACAAAGATAAAGTCTTTTTTGATGCACACGTTCATACAAGGAGAGATTTTTTCGTTTTGGATTGACCACTTTGTTGGTTTTCGGGCGAGATGGCTCCATATTTTGTTGGACAAATTGGCACAATGTCGCGTTTTGCTCTTTTATTTTAGGAGCCTTTGATGCTTGTGAAGGAATAGGTGCAGTTGGTTTAGCTTCTTCCTTTTCAGGTTCGGAAGTCTTGAATACTTCAGCTACATTCAGTGTTTGCATTTCGCTCTGATGTGCCTCTTCTTTTGGTGCTTCTGGAGTCGCGACAACAACAGCAGGCATTGTCTCATTTGTTTCTACTTTTGGTTGTTCTTTTGGCGTTGGCGGGGGCATTGTCGCGGCGACTACTTTAGGCACACTTGGTGTTTTCGGTGTGGCAACAGGTTTCGCGACAGGTACTTTTTTAGTGGCAGTTTGTGGTTTTCTTTTTCTTTCAAATGATGAGATAAAAGCGTCCGAGAAAACTTTTTTATATAGCGGTAAAAGTTTTTCCAGTTTTTTTCGGTCTTCAGTTTCGATCGATGAAGCGAAATGAATCTTTCCTCTCTGCACGATCTGTGTGATCTCTCTGGCTTCTGCAGGAAGTTTACTCACTTCATTTTTCAAAGAGGCACCGTTTTTATAGGCGCCAAGCTTTACTATATACATTGTGGTAGCCATCGTTTGTAAAGGCAATATAAGTAGAATAGTGATATAAATTAATCGAAACATCAGAGGCTCACTTGCGTTGAAATGGGATTGTTTGTTTAGAATTATAGTGTGAAATAGATTAAAGTGGTGACCCCACGGAGACTCGAACTCCGGTAACCAGGATGAAAACCTGGGATCCTAACCGCTAGACGATGGGGCCAAAATGGATGCAAATGCAAGATTAAAGTGGTGACCCCACGGAGACTCGAACTCCGGTAACCAGGATGAAAACCTGGGATCCTAACCGCTAGACGATGGGGCCCTCTTAAACTTGTGGATGGCATTATATAGATAGGGTGCTTAAAAATCTCTTAAGAAAAGGCGCTTGTTAGCTTAAAAATAGAAGGAAAAGAATTGTTAGTAAAACGTACATTTTTAGTTTTGATAGGCATTTTTGTGTTGAGCGGTTGCGCCACGAAAGAGTATGCGCAACAAAAAAGTGCCTATATCCTTTTTAAAACACCGACATTCAAATATGCAGATATGGGATTTGTGTATGAAAATGACGATGAGGTGAAAGCAGAAATTTATAGTAGTGGACAACCGGTGATGTCATTAACAATCACGGATGCTTCTGTTTGTATGAGCGCATTGGAGTGCATGGGTACGAAAGCGTTCAATGAAAAGGTGTTAAGCGCAAATTATCCTGAAGGGATATTGGAAAATATTTTTAGGGGCGAAGCTATCTTTGGTGGTGCAGGATCGGAAAAAAAAGGTGTCACGTTTACACAACATATCAAAAAAGAGGGCAAATATAACATCGAATATAGTGTTTTAAAGAATCAAATTACTTTCCGTGATACAATCAATGCTATCAAAATAATGATCAAAAGATTTTAGAAAGGTTGGGAGTATGACGAAGTTTGTCGGGGCGCATGTCAGTGCGAGCGGAGGCGTGGACAATGCCCCTTTAAATGCGATGGCGATAGGGGCGAAAGCGTTTGCGCTTTTTACGAAAAACCAAAAGCAATGGGTAGCAAAACCTCTAGAGAGTAGCACCATCGATGCGTTTCATCAAAACCTTGAAAAGTCAGGGATCCTTCCCAAACATATTTTGCCTCATGACTCTTATCTGATCAATCTGGGACATCCAGAAGTGGATAAGCTCGAAAAATCGAGAGAGGCATTCATCGATGAGCTTGAACGATGCCGGATCTTGGGTTTGGACAGGCTTCGAAAAAAGATCCTGCGTATGACTACCATTTGATGGAAGCCGAGCTTGATTGTCTCGATGTGATTGCAGAGTCTATGAACAGAGCGATAGAAGCGACGAAAGACTCGAAGGTGAAACTCATCATCGAAAATACCGCTGGTCAAGGCTCAAACCTTGGGTATCGGTTTGAACATTTGGGGCATATCATCAACAAGATAGAAGACAAGAGCAGGGTCGGTGTGTGTTTGGATACTTGTCATACATTCACTGCGGGTTACGACTTGCGCACGAGAGCAGCATATGATGAGACGATGGATGCATTTGGGCGTATTGTTGGATTTAAGTATCTGATGGGGATGCACATCAATGACTCAAAACCAAAACTCGGTTCAAGGGTCGACAGGCACCACTCTTTAGGGCAAGGAGAGATCGGTTGGGATGCCTTTAGGTTCATCATGAATGATCCACGCATGGATGATATACCATTGGTTCTAGAGACGATAGATGAGACAATCTGGGCAGAGGAGATTAAGGCACTCTATGCTTTAATTGAAAATTAATTTCATCAAATAAAAGGGGAAACAAAATGAAAAAGTTTATACAAGGTGTGGCACTGAGTGCCGTAACAAGTTCGGTAGTCATGGCGGGAGGATATAAAATCCCAGAACAATCACTCAACTCCATGGCACTAGGTGCTGCCTATGTGGCACATACGGATGGGGCAGATACAGCTTACTTCAACCCCGCAAATATGAGTTTTATGGATGAGAAGAGTTATGTAGAGGGCGCAGTAACATTGGCGCATTTGCCTTCGAATGTGTATGCACTCATGGATCCGTATTCTGGAGAATCTAAAATTGAAAATATTTTGATACCAAATATGCATTATGTTTCAAAACCAATGGGTGACTTTAGATGGGGTGTGAGTTTGACTGCACCCGGTGGACTTACGAAAAGATGGGAAACTACTTTTCAAAAAGCATTTGCAGAAGAGTTTACACTTAAGGCTATAGAATTGAACCCAACAGTATCCTATAAAATAGCAGACAATTTAAGTATTGGTGGTGGAGCAAGAATTGTTTATAGTGAGGGGATTATCAAAAATAATGCTATACCGCTTGGTAGTGTAAAAGTTGATATGAAGGGAGATTCTGTTGACTTTGGTTATAATTTAGCAATGACCTATAAACCTATGGAAGATATCAGTATTGCAGCTACATATCGATCTAAAATTGATCTTGATGAAAAAGGTACAGCTGTAATGGAAAATAATATT
>JBEARN010000154.1:0-2511 GCA_041163165.1 Pseudomonadota bacterium | reverse complement strand
AAATTACCGAAGAATGCATTAATTGTGATGTGTGTGAGCCAGTATGCCCAAATACTGCGATTTACATGGGTAAAGAGATTTACGAAATTGATCCTGATCTATGTACAGAATGTGTAGGGCATTTTGAACAACCTCAGTGCGTTGAAATTTGCCCCATCGATTGCATACCTAAAGATGATGAATTTAAAGAAACTCATGAGCAGCTTTATAAAAAATTTTTAAAGCTTACACAAAATAAAGAAGGAGATAAAAATTGAGATTACTGCATACCATGTTAAGGGTAAATAACCTTGATGAGTCTGTCACTTTCTATGAGAAGTTTTTTGGAATGAAGCTTTTACGAAAGCATGATTTTCCAGATGGAAAGTTTTCTTTAGCTTTTATTGGTTTTGGCGATGAAAAAAATAATACAGTCATTGAATTAACTCATAATTGGGATACAAACGCATATGATCATGGAAATGCATATGGACATATCGCCATAGAAGTCGATGATGCGTATAAAACTTGTGAGAAGATAAAGTCCTTGGGAGGTAAAGTTATTCGGGAGGCTGGACCAATGATGCACGGAACAACCGTCATAGCCTTTATTGAAGATCCTAATGGATACAAAGTCGAGCTAATTGAAAAAGGGACATTTTAATCAAAAAAATCTTTTACTTTATCAAGCCAGCTTTTAGATCTTGGACTATGTTTTCCACTGTCAGCTTGGTTTAGATCTTCAAGTTCACTCAGAATTTGTTTTTGTCTTTCCGTAAGTTTAACGGGAGTTTCGACCACCACATGACATAAAAGGTCTCCAGTAAAGTTTTCTCGAACGGGTTTAACACCTTTACCTTTAAGGCGGAATGTCGCTCCAGTTTGGGTTTCAGCAGGTATTTTCATCTTCGCATTACCACCCAATGTTGGAATTTCTACCTCTCCCCCCAAAGCAGCTACGGAAAAGCTTATAGGCAGCTCACAATGAAGATCAGCACCATCACGCTCAAATATTGCATGTTTTTTTAAAGCAACAACAACGTAGAGATCACCTGAAGGACCGCCATTGACTCCCGCTTCTCCCTCACTACTTAAGCGAATTCGATCTCCCTCATCGACCCCAGCCGGAATTTTCACTGAGAGAGTTTTTGACTCTTTAACTCTTCCAGCCCCGCTGCAATCATTACATGGATCATTGATCACTTTGCCGGACCCCTGACATTTTGGACAGGTTTGTTGTACAGAAAAGAATCCTTGTTGCATTCGAACTTGACCATGACCACCACACGTTCCACATGTGGTTGGTTGTGTTCCTTTTTTTGCTCCCGATCCGGAGCAAGTCTTGCATTGGGATAAAACGGGAATTCTAATTTTTTTCTCTGTCCCGTGCGCAGCTTCCTCTAGGGATATTTCTAAGTTATATCTAAGATCTGCACCACGGTAAACATTCGATCTACCCGAACTAGATCTTCCACCACCAAAGATATCTCCAAAAATATCGCCAAATGCATCACCAAAATCTGAGAAGCCCCCTTGAAATCCACCTCCTGGACCTCCGCCCATGGATTGATCTACACCAGCGTGTCCAAATTGATCATAAGCAGATTTTTTTTGCGGATCTGTAAGTATTTCATAAGCTTCTTTTACTTCTTTAAAGTTATCCTCAGCTTTTGGATTATCTGGATTACGATCCGGATGATATTTCATAGCTAATTTTTTAAAAGCTTTTTTTATTTCATCTGTGGATGCATCTCGGTTTAAACCTAATACTTCGTAGTAGTCTCTCTTAGAAGCCATATATCCCTATTAATAGATAAGGCCTGAATAAATCAGGCCTAATTGAAATCATGAAGATTATTTATCTTCTTCTTTTTTATCGTCTTCTTTTACTTCTTCAAACTCTGCATCGACAACGTCACCATCAACAGTTTTTTCAGAGTTTTCTCCAGAGCTATTTGCTGATGAGCCGGCATTTGTAGATCCTTGTTGAGCCGCATAAATTTTTTCACTAAACTTTTGTGCAGCTTCTGCTAAAGACTTCGATTTGTCTTCAATTTTTGTTTTATCATCAGAGGAAATGGCTTCTTCTAAAGCTTTAATAGCGGCTTCAATTTTTTCTTTATCATCACCTTCAAGTTTATCTGCATGATCTTTTAAAGATTTGTTAGTTCCATGGATAAGGGCTTCAGCAGAATTTTTTGCATCCACAAGCTCTTTTAATTTCTTATCTTCTTCAGCATGTTTAGCTGCATCCTCTTCCATTTTTTTGATTTCTTCCTCACTTAAACCACTATTTGCTTTAATTGTGATTTTGTTTTCTTTCCCTGTGGCTTTATCTTTTGCTGAAACATTTAATATTCCGTTTGCGTCAATATCAAATGTGACTTCAATTTGCGGCGTACCTCTTGCAGCTGGGGGAATATCAGTTAAGTTAAATTGACCTAAGCTTTTATTTCCATTTGCCATTTCTCTCTCACCCTGAAGTACATGAATGGTCACTGCACTTTGATTATCTTCAGCGGTTGAGAAGAC
>JBEARN010000153.1:0-2530 GCA_041163165.1 Pseudomonadota bacterium | reverse complement strand
GACAGTAACAGTGACGTTATCTGGTTCACTGGTTAAGGATCCGTCATTTACAGTGAGTTGAATGACATAGCTACCCTCCCTATCTGCTCGAAAGGTAGGTTTAGCAGTAGATGAATTTGTAAGCATAGCAGTACTATTTGTAGGTTTAGTTGTAAATATCCAATGGTAAGAAAGCCTATCTCCATTACTGTCGTAACTATCGCTGCCATCGAGTGTTACGATGGAACCCGTTTGTGTATTTTGATTGCTGCCTGCATCGGCAATAGGTGCCGCGTTTAAGGATGAAGCGACGATAGTGATTTTATCTGGGCTGCTGTCTGAATGGCCATCATTGACAACTAATTGTATTTTGTATGTTCCATCCACATCGGGTGTGAAAGTGGGGGAGATGGCATTGGCAGTATCAAAATCAGCTGTACTTCCAGATGGTTTAGAAACAAAGGACCATTGGTACGATAAAGTATCTTCATCGATATCATAACTCTCACTCCCGTCAAGTGTCACCTCTGATTGGGTCGTGACATTTTGATTGTTCCCAGCGAGTGCTACTGGAATAGTGTTTGAGTTATCAGGAACTGTACCACCAGATTTTGAAATTTGATCATGCATATGCCGTTGTGCTTCACCTGCACTAATCAATTCTCTATTAAGCGCATTTTCTACATTTTCTTGAAATGCGTTACTACTAAAATTTGTGTCGTTTGGAACTTGGTTGGCTAAAGTAGAATTTAAGCGAATTCTATCATTATTTGAATCCTCATCAATCGTTTGCAAAACCCTTGCTACATTGATAGCGGCTGTTGCATTGTCAGGAAAGAGAGTGTAGGGGGTAGCTGGATTTGATTGTGCGGTGATTGTTCCAAGGGTAGTCGATCCTATGGAGAAGGTAACGGTGTCACCTACTGGACAGCTATATTCACCATTTGAGTTCGTGGAGCTTGTTTTACCTGAGGAGCAACGATAGTTTAACCCCATAACTGGTCCATCGATGAATGTCCCTGTAGCCGTTTGAGTGGTCGGTGTTGTGGTTGTAGTCGTTGAACTTCCACCACCTCCACCACAACCCGCTATCAAAGCGAGTATTGGTATAGAAAGTAAACTCTTTTTTCTCCACATTTTTTCTCCTTTTATAAATATTTAT
The DNA here is from genome assembly GCA_041163165.1 of Pseudomonadota bacterium. Taxonomy (GTDB): domain Bacteria; phylum Campylobacterota; class Campylobacteria; order Campylobacterales; family Sulfurovaceae; genus Sulfurovum. The sequence continues at coordinate 1,389 of JBEARN010000153.1, read as the reverse complement.
AATCAAACTTTATCAGGAGTTGTGTTACCTAAGTGTTACTTCCTTTTAGAAAAATTAGTGGTTTGTTCCGCAGAAATTTGCATCGCATCCATTGACTGAACCAGAATATTTGGAATTATCAATGAAAAATTTCAACAGGCGTTCTTTTCTCTCTTGGAAAAGTCCACTTTGAAAACTTTTTAAAGCTTCAGGTTTATCTTGATGGATTTTTTCTAGTTTTCCTGGCGTGTTGAAAAAGAAATCCCAGTCATCTTCATCGATCTGTTTTGCCAAATAAAATGGGGTACCGTGACAGGTAGTGCATAGATTTTGTATCGTACGCAGTGCTTTCGTGTCATATTTTTCCGCACCAAATCCAAGAGAGGTGAAAATCGAGATCACCGATAAAAATAGTATATACTTCTTCATTAAGTCCTCCTATATAAGCATATAACGGATTGTAGCATCTATTCAGCTATAATACACTTTATGAATCATGAAATCATTATTATCGGCGGCGGTGCAAGTGCGTTGATGCTTGCTTCGCTACTCCCTCCAAACTCTGCTGCTATCATAGAATCCAATCCTAAGCTAGGAGCAAAAATACTTGTGTCTGGTGGCGGCAAATGCAACATCACCAACCAAAAAATGGGCGTTGAGTATTTTTTGGGTGATGAAGATTTTGTAAACAATGTGTTCGAACGTTTTGATGAAAAAGCACTATTGGAATGGCTTGAGAACCAGCAGTTAACCCCTGTGCTTAAAAAAGGGACGCAGTATTTTTGTGAGCATTCTGCCAAGGAGTTGTTGGAGATCTTTTTAAAGCAGAGTCGAAAGCAGGAAATGTATCTTCAAGAAAAAGTTTTGGAGTTGATGAAGCGGGATGGGGTATTTTATGTTAAAACAGACAAACAGATACTTCAAGCGAAGAACGTAGTAGTCGCTTCCGGTGGGTTAAGCTATCCGCAAATTGGCGCCACTGGCATCGGATATGAGATCGCAGCATCGTTTGGGCATACGGTTGTCAAAACGGCACCAGCCTTGGTAGGGTTTACGGTTCAAAAAGAGCAGTTTTTTTTCAAAGCGCTTTCGGGTGCATCTACAGAAGTCAAAATCAAAGTAGCAGATAACGTATGTGAAGGCTCTCTTCTTTTTGCCCATAAAGGGATCAGCGGGCCGGCAGTGTTGGATGCTTCGCTGTACTGGGAAAAAGGGAAGATGGAGATAGATTTTTTGCCCGACTTTTCTTGGGAAAGTATCCAAGGGAGCAAAAAAATTCTCTCTACATTGCTTCCTATCCCTAAACGGGTGACAAAGGCATTTTTGTTAGAATTTCGGATCGAAGATAAGCCTTGGCATTTATGCACTCACAGCGAAAAGGAAATGCTACAAACTCTCAGCCGTTATACT
>JBEARN010000152.1:0-2542 GCA_041163165.1 Pseudomonadota bacterium | reverse complement strand
TAAGCAAGGCGGGTAGTGAGTGTTTTGGTTTTACCGCTCCCTGCCCCTGCCAATATGAGCATAGCACCATCTATATGCTCTACAGCTTCGCGTTGGGATGGATTGAGTGAATTTAAAATAGCTTCCATGATCTTAATTACATATGCTCCTAGTAAGATATTAATTATACCTTGAAATTTATTAGAAGTGCCCTAAGAAAGGTGAAGAACTATTTTTTAAAAATATATAAAATAAATCATTTTGATAAGAATAGATTATGCCTTATTAAGTATAATAAGATATAATGATTTTGTTAATTTTTAATATATTTTAAACACATAGATGCAGAAATAGGAAGGATCCGGATAGATGTTAAAAGATTTTGTAAAAATGGAAACATTCTTAACAGTGGCACGAGAGAGAAGTTTTTCTAGGGCTTCCGCAAAATTGGGTATTTCACAGCCAGCAGTAACGCAGCAAATTAAATTTATAGAAAAGTATCTTGCTTGCAAAGTGATAGAGCGAAAGAAGAATGGAATCAAATTGACCAATGAAGGTGAAGAGCTCTATAAAATCGGTACAAGACTGGAAAAAGAGATTCTCAATGCGGAGCAAGATGTTTTAAAGATCATTAAAAAAGAGATCACCTTTAAGCTAGGGGCTTCGTATACGATAGGTACGTACATCATCCCTGGCCAATGCCTCAATACTATCGGTGAAGCGATCGATAACAGCGTGAGCTTAGATATCGACAATAGCGCAAGCATTGTTGAAAGACTGAAAGATAGAAAATTGGATGTAGGCCTTATTGAGTCTGCTATTATGGATAATGATCTTATTTATAGAGAGTGGATTGAAGATGAGTTAGTCGTGGTAAGTAATATGCCTATCAATAAAATCCTCAAAACGGAAGAGCTTTATGATTTTGACTGGGTGTGCAGAGATGAAGGTTCTTCTACAAGAAAAGTGGTTTCGGAAGTATTTGAAGAGCTTGGTGTTTCATGCAAAAGCTTTAATGTGCTCAGTGAAGTGAGCAACACAACCAGCGTACTGCAAACGATCAAGAAGAGTGGTAAAAATACCGAGAGACCGGTGGTTTCTATCTTGTCAAAATATGCTGTCATGGATGAGATAGCCAATGGCGAGCTTTTCGAAGCAAGGCTTAGAGGGTACACAATCACACGTAAATTCTTCATCGTTTATACGAAGGAGAACAAACACAATGCCTATGTAGATAACGTAGTAAACTACATCATGGCAGGTAAATGTTAACTTCCCTAAAGTAACTTTTTACTTTTTTTTCTTTAACAGTTTTTGATTTTCCGGATTTTTCAAAAGTGCTTCCATGGAAGTGCTTTTAGAAGAAACTTCTTTCTTTTTCTCTTCCTCTGGTATAGGCTGCGCAAAATTGATCACGATAGGTGTCTCTTTGATAGCGATCTGCTTGATGGCGAGTAGAGGGATAGAAACCTTTGAACCAAAATTATCATTACCAAAGCCAGCTTCAAAAGAGAATGTTTCTTCTGTGAGTTGAGCCGTTTCGAAGGTGTATCCGCTGATGATAAAAAGAACGATCTTCCGAAATGAATCTTTGATTTCTGAAGGAAGTTCTGGATTAAAATCGACAAACGACACTTCACACACCACTTCAAACTCTTGGCTTTGGTCAAATAGATACTGAATCGTTTGAAAGAGGTGTTGTTGTATCAGTATGCGATACTCCTCTGTCTGAAAAAGATCAAGCTTCATTTTGTACCCCTTCTGAAAGATTGATGATTGTGTTGATGTCTATGATCTTGAATCCTAACATAGCGTTGATTAAGGCGACTTTGGAGAATTGAGAAAGTTCTTTGAAATGGATCTGTTTCGGGATAAGCATCCGCTCTTCGAGCAGTTTGGCGCGCATGGTTCCTTCAAGCAAAGGTGTCTTAGGGGTGAACCACTGTTTTCCATCAAAAAAAGCAAGATTTGAGATGGTAGTATCGGTCACCAGTCCGTCTTTGACGATGATCACTTCATCTGCCTCCGGATGCGATGCAAGAAGTTGGTTCAATTCGCTTCTGTCGGCATATTTGAAAGGGTAATGGATATCAGACACAACGAGCTTTAGATGGTTTATTTTTTTCTCTTCGTAGGGAATGTATTCGACCGAAATCACTTTTTCATTATAAACGATGCGGCATCGATAAAACCCCTCTTCAGGTGGCTGCATGACCAAAGAAAGGTCTAATGGTGTTTTGGTGTTAAAAAGAATGAAACGGCTTTTGTCGCAACGCGCTTGATGGTAAGCAATGTTTTCTGCTTTTCCATTGTCAATTTTAATGGTTTCAAGCAGAAGAGGAGTTGTCATGCAAAAAGGTCAGTGGAGAGATAACGTTCTGCCGTATCGCATAAGATAGTGACGATCGTTTTCCCTTTATTTTCCGGTTTACTCGCCAGAAGGTAAGCCGCATGAAGGTTCGCACCCGCTGAGATACCGACGAGCAACCCTTCTTCTTTGGCAACACGTTGTGCCATCTGAAATGCTTGATCATTGCTTACTGAGATCACTTCATGAAAAATT
>JBEARN010000151.1:0-2556 GCA_041163165.1 Pseudomonadota bacterium | reverse complement strand
CCAGAGATGGAAGAGAGCCAGAGTTTTATTAGGTATCTTCGGGAGCATTATCCACATATCATTTTGAGCATAGGGCATTCTGATGCAACGTATGAACAGAGTAAAGAGAGTTTCCAATGGGGTGTTTCGCATGTGACACACCTGTTTAATGCCATGAACCCTTACCATCATAGAAAACCAGGTATCATCGGAGCGGCTTTTGACGCGGATGTGACGTGCGACATCATCGCCGATTTGGTTCATACGCATCCTTCAACATTAGCCTTAGCGTACCAAATGAAAAAAGATAAATTGATACTTGTGACCGATGCGATGCGGGCAGGGTGCATGCAGTGCGGTACGTATGACTTGGGCGGAAGACGGGTCGAGGTGCAAGAAGGAAAAGCATTGTTAGAGGATGGTACCTTGGCAGGTTCAGTGTTGAAAATGAATGAAGCACTGCTGAACATGAAAGAGCATACGACGATGACTTTGGGCGAGGTCATTAACAGTGTGACAAAAATACCGGCGCAAAAACTTGGCATCCCAAAGGGAGACCTTAAGGAGGGATATGATGCTGACTTGGTCATGTTTGATGAAAAGTTTAGTATCATAATGACCATCATTGATGGTGAAGTGAAGTATCAAAGGTAAAGCATGTTGGGATTTTTAAAGCGTAAAATAAGAGAGATCAAAGCACCGGTAGATGGTCAAATCGTTGATTTAGAGAGTGTCAATGATGAGGTGTTTTCACAAAAAATGGTAGGAGATGGCGTGGCGATCATCCCGATGTCCGATACGTTCTGCGCGCCCATAGATGGCGTGATCAGTAAAATTTTTTCAACCAACCATGCCTATAGCATCAAAAGTCCTAGAGATTTGGAAGTGATGGTGCATATCGGACTTGAAACAGTTGCACTTCAAGGAAAAGGCTTTGAGCGTCTTGCCAACGAAGGCGATGCGGTAAAGGCGGGGGATCCTGTGATCCGTGTCGATTTGGATTATATCCGTACACATGCGAAAGATATTATCACTCCTATTATCATCACTCAAGAGAGCGATGTGAAAAACATAGAGAAAAAATCAACGATTGTCAAGAGTCGAGATACTATTATGGAGGTGAACTAATGCCAGCGAGTGACAATTATTATCATTATATTGTTTATGGAGTGATCTTGGTGATTTTTGTACTGGTGCTTAAAAGTCCGAAAAAGTAGGATTGATCAACGTCATCCTCTCCAAATGCGACGCAAAATTTGTCAGGAGTGCAAATTTCACTGCTTTCAAGGGCATTTGGATGACATGAATTTATAATGCGTTTTTGATCGCTTCGGCAACACTTTCTGCTTTTGTTCCTAAGATAATTTGGATTGATTTATTGTCAGGACGGATCACCCCTTTTGCGCCTAATGCTAAAAAAGGTTCATCTAAAAGTGTGCTACTTTCATGAACCGACATACGCAATCTTGTGATGCACGCATCCGTATGGGTAATGTTTTCTTTCCCGCCAAGCGCTTCTATAAACGCAAATGCTTCATCAGTTTTAGGATGAAATATTTCGTCCAGACTCTCTTCAAAAACTTTTAATTTGAACAGTTTAATCAAATAATAGCTAGAGAAAAAATAAAGCAATCCAAATGCCATACCCAAAGGGAGAAGTAATAGTGGGCGGTGGGCTAGTTTATAGTTGATGAGGTAATCTATGAATCCAGCAGAAAAACCAAACCCTGCATGGATATCAAACATTTGCGCCGTTGCAAGCGCTAGCCCTGTTAAAAGTGCATGCAACCCAAAAAGCAATGGTGCGCTAAAGAGAAATAAAAACTCCAAAGGTTCTGTAATCCCTGTGAGAAAAGAGGTAAAAGCAACTCCGGCTAACAACGCCCCTGCTTTTTTGCGACCACTTTGAGGTGTGTTGAGGTAGAGAGCCAATGCCATAGCTGGGAGTCCAAACATCATCACAATGTAAAAACCAGCCATATATGTCCCAGCAGAAGGATCACCTGCAAAAAATCGGTGAAGATCACCATTGGCTACTAGCTGAGCACCATCTTTTATATAGGTATATTCGCCTAGTTGAAACCAAAAGACAGAGTTAAGAATATGGTGCAATCCTATAGGAATGAGTAAGCGGTTTAGTGTTCCGTAGATAAATGTGCCAAGTTCTTTGAGATCGATGATCGTATTTGAAAAAGTATCGATGCCATCTTGCGCAAAGTGCCAAAAGTATCCAGCAAGGATACCCACCATGATGGCAGACATTGCAGTGATAATGGGAATAAAACGCTTCCCTCCAAAAAATCCTAAAAATTCGGGAAGCTTTATGGCGTGGTAACGGTTATACAAGGTGCCCGCAATGACACCAATAATAAGACCAACAAAAATTCCCATATTGACCTCTTTGTCTATCGTGAGATAGACCGCTTTGGCGATAAAAACACCGATAGCACCTGAAAGAGCAGCAGCACCATCGTGATTTTTTGCCAATCCATAAGCGATCCCAATCCCAAAAATAAGATCAAGATGTGAAAAAACAGCATCCCCCGCACTTTTCATGACAAGGGCAACCTGCCCTTC
>JBEARN010000150.1:0-2577 GCA_041163165.1 Pseudomonadota bacterium | reverse complement strand
AGCATTGATCGGATTTACGGGAGCACCTTGGACACTGGCTACGTATATGATAGAAGGACAGGGAACAAAGACTTATAATATCTGTAAAAAAATGATGTATTCTAATCCAGCGCTTTTTCATAATATTCTTGCAAAAGTAACAGAAGTTGTAAAGCTTTATATGGAAAAACAGATTGAATCTGGTGTGGATGTGGTGCAGATATTTGACTCTTGGGCAGCAGCTATCGAACCAAATAAATATGATGAATTTTCATGGAAATATATGGTAGAGATCGCGGAGTATTTGAAAGCAAAATACCCACATATTCCAGTGATCCTTTTCCCTAAAGGGATTCCTGCTTTCTTGGATAAAGTTTATGGAAACTTTGATGTGTTTGGTGTCGATTGGTCTACACCAATGGAGATTGCGAAAGAGAAGCTTGGAAGTCGATATGTACTTCAAGGAAATATGGAGCCATGCAGACTTTATTCGAAAGAGATGACGACCCAAAGTGTCGAAGAGATTCAAAAGATCATGGGTGGGAAAAGACACATCTTCAACCTTGGTCATGGTATCCTTCCTGATGTTCCGGTAGAACACGCGAAGCATTTTGTAAGTGAATGTCAGAGAGTGAGTGGTAAATAGAAGATCACTCTTTTATGTTATAAAGGCAACATAATGAGTATTATTTTTGGCCCTATCCATTCCAGACGTTTTGGTAAATCTCTCGGGGTTGATTTGAGTCCTGGGAAAAAGCAGTGCAATTTTGACTGCTTGTATTGCGAACTGGATCCTGCGAAGACGATGGATGCTTATGAAGACGTGGTGTCTGTCGAAGAAGTGATTGAAGCACTGAAAGCATCATTACATTCTCATGGAGATATTGACTTTATTACCCTCACTGCCAATGGTGAACCTACACTTTACCCGCATCTTTCTGAACTGATAGATCAAATCAATACCTTCAAAGGTCGTACTAAAACACTGATTTTAAGTAATGGTTCTACCATCGGCGATGTGAAAGTTCAAGATGCTTTACTCAAACTTGATGAAGTAAAACTCTCTTTAGACTGTGCGACACAAAAGTGTCTACGAAAGCTTGATCGTTCTCACAAGGGTATCGAAGTAGAAGAGATCAAAGCGGGGATGTTGGCGTTCAAAAAACGCTACTCTGGTCCTTTGATTATCGAAATTTTGATCGTGCAAGGGCTGAATGATTCCGTAGAAGAAATGGATGCATTAAATCAATTTTTACTACAGCTTCGACCGACACGTATCGATATTGGTACGATCGACAGACCACCAGCTTTTGATGTCCATCCTGTGAGTTATGAAAAACTTTTAGAAATCAGTAGAATATTTGATGCGACATTACCTATATATATTGCCTCACGTAAAAAGGTAGTGATGGACTCTTCTGCGTATAGTGAAGAAGAGATACTGGAGACATTAAGTAATCGCCCTTTGACATTGGAGGATATCGAAACGCTTTTGGATGATGAGAGTCAAAAACGTGTTCAAAATCTGTTGATAGCAAATAAAATCAAAAAAGTTTTAGCAAATGGGGTAGAATTTTACAAAAAAGCCTAAATATCCTTGACTTTCAAAGGCTTTTTAACTATAATCTCACCCACGAAATAAGCACTTGCTTTTTTCTGAAACCATTCCGGCATAGCTCAGCGGTAGAGTAGATGACTGTTAATCATTTGGTCCCAGGTTCGAATCCTGGTGCCGGAGCCACTTCCAATATTTTTTTCAAAAAATTATCAATCACAACATCCCCTCATCGGAAAAACTATAATATCCATTTTTTGAAATGATCACATGATCAAGCAGTTCTATGCCATCGAGTTTTGAAACTTCTTTAAGTCGTTGTGTCACTTCTATGTCTGCGCCGCTCGCTTCTAAAACACCTGAAGGGTGATTGTGCGCGATGATGATGCCGGCGGCTCTGTCGGCAATGGCATCGGCAAAGACTTCGCGAGGATGGACGATGCTTTGGTTGAGCGTCCCTATGAAGACTGTCCGTATATTGATGATATGAGACGCACCATCGAGTGTGATGGTAAGAAAATGTTCTTGTGTTTTGGTAGCAAAAGATTGAAGTGTCTCATAGACATCTTTTGCATTTCCAATACGTGGATTGCTTTTTATCAGATACCGTTTGCTGAGTTCGATGGAAGCAATGATTTGTGAAGCTTTTGCTTGACCAAGACCATGGATGTTGCAAAGTGTATCAAGCGATATAGCTTCAAAATTTTTTTCAAATAGACCGATAATCTCTTTTGAGAGTTTACGGACATCTTTCCCTTGTATTCCTGAACCGAGCAAAATGGACAATAACTCATCATTTTTTAGCCCCTGTACCCCTTTTGAGAATAGTTTTTCTCTAGGCTTATCATCTTTGTAAAGTTCTTTGATCGTTTTCATGGGAGCTACCTTTGATTTTTACTTATTGTAGTTTAAATGGACAATAAAGAGACACAATATGTCAAATTGACATATTGTGCGTAGGGTTTTTATATGACAAAAATATGACATTAAAACGCTATCATGCATAGATAATTCGTCATAAAGGTAGGATGTTATGAGATATG
>JBEARN010000149.1:0-2672 GCA_041163165.1 Pseudomonadota bacterium | reverse complement strand
CTGAGGGTCTAAAAAACCCTCAGGGACTGACCAGATTTCTTTTGCAGGTCAGGTCCGCTGCCAGGCCCCCACACAAATTGAACGGGAGGCTCTGAGTAAACAAGATGGCTGTACCGCCTGTACACAACACTACCACATATATCAGATTACTGATATATAATACTGACGAAAGAGCCTTGTGAGCTCTTCTTGCTGCTGAAGCAAACTTTGTGTGCTAGGTGGTGCCGCAAAGAGTGTCGTTGTAGCAAATAAACTTAGGGCTAGAATGTTTATATGTTTTAAAAAAGATTTATTTCGTTTTGCAGAAATGAGCGTACTTGCAATTTTTACTGATGTGCTCGACATGTTGGTTTTTACTCCGAATGAATAATTATGTATTAAATGAATTTATATATCAAATAAATCAATTTGAATTTTATCACAAAAAATAAAAAATACGACATAAATACGACACTAATCAGACAGAATTACGACAAAGATAAGACAGATGTACTGAAGCGCTAAGTTGAGCCTTATAAAAATGATTGGATAGTGGATTAGCAATACGCATTTTTGGTTTAATGAATAGCTTTAAATCATAGAAATTTAGAGGAGTATAAGTGGTGGGTCCTCGGGGGCTCGAACCCCGGACCACTCGGTTATGAGCCGAGTGCTCTAACCAACTGAGCTAAAGACCCGTAGCGTATCATGGCTGTTCTTTCGAAATCATGACGATTTTTGCGTCAGAATTATAGCGATTATAGTCTTTAAATGCCATTAAGTTTTCGAGTATCCCAAAAATGACTGAGAAGATGATAAATGAGGTTCCCCCATGACTAAACATAGGCAAAGGGAGTCCAACCACAGGCGCCATTCCTATCACCATATAGATATTGACTCCCATATACACAAAGATCAAAAACGCAAGCCCGGAAGCAAATACTTTGATAAGATAATCTTTCGCATAAATAGCAGAAAGATAAAGCAGATGAAAAATAAGCAAAATATAAAGTACGATCACCACGACCATCCCTTTAAGCCCAAAGCGTTCTCCCAAATACGCAAAGATAAAATCAGTCGATGAAACAGGCAAAAATTTGAGTTGCGTTTGTGTGGAATCCTCTTTACTTTTACCTTCTACACCACCCGAACCGATGGCAATCAATGCCTGCTTTACATGATAGCTTGGCTGCCCCATAAAATCACTGATACGTTTTTTTTGGTATGGTTTCAACTGTCCATACAACAAGGGGGCAGAAAGTCCAAGAACGATCACAATCGCAGTCCATATCTTCCAGTGGATACCTGCAACAAACAATATCCCGTAACCTGTGATCAACAACACCAATGCTGTCCCCAAATCAGGTTCTTTAGCAATAAGTAAAAAAGGGATCAAGATCACAATAGAAAGTTTCATAAAGCCCCAAAAACCATACCCTTGCTCTTGAGGAGGATTTTTCATCATCATATACGCAAGCATCATGACAACACTTACTTTCATAAACTCAGAAGGTTGTATCGTAAGCCCAATACCCGGTATCTCTATCCAGCGTTGTGCGCCTAAGATCGATTTTCCTATCAATTCAACCGCAAAAAGCAATAACAGATTTCCCGCATAAAAAAGAGGGACAAACCACCACAAAATTTTTCTCCAAGGGATCAATGCTGACATCAAAAATGCCATAGCGCCTATACCATAATACGCCATCTGTTTCGTAAAAAGAGCGGGATTAATTTCGTTGATAAGATAAGAAGAAATGACCAAAAGAGGAACGATTTGCAAGATCAAAAGATAAGAAAATTGTTTAAAAACACGCTTATCAAAACCTGGCCAAAGATTCATTTACTTTCCTCTTTTTTGGGTATTATATCGTAAAGGAGTTTTCCCGTGCTTGAGCTTATCACTTTTGAAAAGTTAAAACCATTTTCTTCTCTTCTTCATGCCACCACGAGAAAGTCCATCCATGCTCCGTACAACTTCAGTCTCGCACTTCATACAGGAGAAGAGAAACAAAGTATTTTACGCAACAGAGAAACCCTTTCGTCGTTATTGGACGATGGGAATTCATTTGATTACATTGTGGCAGAACAAACCCACGGTGACCATATTGAGATCATCACAGAACACTCTACCAAAGGCTGGAGAACACTTGAAGACGCAGTAAAAAATTGTGATGCATTGATCACAAATCTCAAAGGGGTTATGCTTACAATACTCACTGCAGATTGTGTTCCCATACTTCTTTTTGACCCTCAAAATGAAGTCGTTGCAGCCATACATGCAGGATGGAGAGGAACAAAATCAAAGATCGTTGCTAAAACGATAGCAAAAATGGCAGAAAGATTTGGCTCTGATCCTCACAATATCATTGCAGGAATAGGTCCTTCCATAGGTATTTGCTGTTATGAGGTAAGCAAAGAAGTTGCCATCCATTTTTGTGATACCCCAGATGCACTCTTACCAAAAGAAGACAAATATATGCTCAATTTACCACTTATCAACCAAAAACAGCTCTTAACAATGGGCGTTCAAAAACACAATATAGAGATGAGTGGCCTCTGCACCTCTTGTGAGACAACACGCTTTTTCTCATACAGAAAAGAGCAAGGATGCACAGGGAGATTCATGAGCTTGATCGGGATGAAACAGACACAAAAGGAAAAACATGAAAATTAGAATCTATTACGATAAG
>JBEARN010000148.1:0-2679 GCA_041163165.1 Pseudomonadota bacterium | reverse complement strand
AATGTCACTGTAAGCAGCGCCACGAAATATCTGCAACACATAGGGATACGCCAACCATTTACCAAGGGACTCCATGTGATAATAATCATTCAAAAATTCTGTCGCACCATCTTTAGATGGGTAAAGTTTCGAATAACCCGATTCGATCAAAAGTTGGGCCAACCCTTTATAAGCTAAATGACCATTGTCTTCCAAACCTTCAGAGCAATCTCCTTTTAAAATCGTTCCATCAAAATCCCAAAATGCTAAAAAAATATATTGATCTTGGGAAGATTGAGAGGCATGTTGAAGTATCGATTTTTTACTGGTTAAAATTTTTGAGACGATTACATTAGGATGACTTTCCTCTCCTTTGACAACGACCAAAAAAAGAAAAAACCATATCAAAACTATAAATATCGTGTTATACCGCATACCACTACTTTTCATTTAAACGCTAAATGCAAATCCTCTATATTCACCTTTAATTTCATCTAAAAAGTGCTGGTGTACAGTTTTGACTTTCTTATATTTTTGAAAAAGGCTCTCCACCACATCCCACTCTTTGTAAATGAGCGATGAAGCAACTTTTTCATCTAGCAAAAGCGATTTTGCTATTTTAGAAGTTAATTTATCTATCTTCTCTTGTGGTATACGTTCATAGTCTATATCTTGTTTCGCATACGTCATCTAACATCCTTCACATTACTTGGCAAAATATCGTTTTTGTTTTGCCTCTTTGAGGCGTTTTAAATCTGTCACGATAAAGCCATCGATACAATTGTTAAAATCTTTGTCATAACCAAAATCCATAAACTGCACACCACCTTCTTCGCACAGTTCCGAGTATTGTTTAAAGAGTGTAGGGACGGTATATCCCATAAATGAAAGTTCTTCCTTGAGTATGCGGAAGTCATTTTTATAGTCATTGCCATGAAATACTTCTTCGCAATGTGCTTTGACTAACATCGGGAACACATAAGGGACTTTATGTTTGACAGGACTGTTGGCAGCACCAAAATAAGTTTGGTAAAAGTAGATCAGCATCCCTTTTGCTTGTTCATTAAAAGTGTCACTCAAACTCACTGCGCCAAAAAGATACTGTATTTGAGGACGACTTTTCACATAGGCGCCTATCCCTTGCCAAAGATAATCCAACGCTCGGCTATTCCAGTACTTTGGCTGAACAAAACTTCGCCCGAGCTCTATCCCTTTTTCTAAATAAGACGCAAAACGATTATCATATTCAAATAATGTCGTCGTGTACAACCCGTCGATGTCAAAATCTTGGATGATCTCAGAACAAACCCCTAAACGATACGCTCCAGCGATCTCCAATGCTTCATCATCCCAGATGATCAAATGTTTATAATAAAAATCATACTCATCGATATCACGTTTTTTTCCGCTTCCTTCTCCTACATGACGAAAACTAATCTCCCGCAGTCTGCCGATCTCTTTAATGACACAGTTCTCTTTCACAGATTCATAGACGATGATTTTCTTACCGTCCGTGGTCTCTCCTAAAAGTGTCCCTTTTTTAAGTTCGCTTTTGAGTTCACTCTTTTGCTCGGCAACTGCGATCTCATTTTGTGTCGCAAAGTATGGCTTTTTATTTTTTGCGATTCTATAAAAGTGCTTCCTGAAAAGACTTACCAACTCCTTTTCTGAAAGACTTGGGATATGGTACGACTCAAAAGGGATCATCTTCCCTATGGTAAAAGCTATACTTTTCCCTTTGGCTTTAAACATCTCGTGTGGCAATGTCGCCGTTGCCAAAGAACGATTTAGCATCGATAACATATAAAAGTTTTTAGAATTCTTTGCGTTGATGTAGATCGGCAATATCGGTGCACGCATTTTAGAAGCTATTTTTAAAAATCCGCTTTTCCAAGGTCTGTCTCTCACCCCATTGGGTTTCACACGGCTTACCTCCCCAGAAGGAAAAATGATCACTGCTTTTTCTTCTTTGAGTGCCCCGTAAATAGATTTTACTGTTTCTTTTTCCATCTTCCCGTAAATATTATCTACGGGGATGATAAGGTCTTTGAGGTTTTCAAACTGTGCCAAAAACGAGTTGGCTACGATCTTGATATCTTTACGCACCTCTTTCACCAAATGCATTAATGCAAGTGCATCTAAAGCACCCAATGGATGGTTGGCGATGATGACTACCCTTCCGTAAGAAGGTATTCTTGCTATTTCATTCGATTTTAATCCTACAGAGAGATCAAAATACTCCAACACTTCTTCTATGAATGCAAAGGTGTCTTTATGGGTATTTTTTGCCATAAAATCATTGATTTCATTTTCATGAAAAAGTCTCTTCATCCCACCAAATAAAAGTTTTTTGACCTTTTCAGGAAAACTCTCTATCAAGGGATAGTGGTGTAACATATAATTTTCTACACTTAACTGCATCATGCAATCCTACTAAGTTAAATTGATGCAACAATCATAATATGCAGCGATAACATTTTTATTACACGTATGCCGGACATCTTTATAATGATTTTCATCGACATAAGAGGAGGTATAAAAGGATAATATTGAAATGAAATAAGGCATTGCATCAAATAATGATTTGAATAATGATAAAAGATGTCCAAGAAAATTATACGTGATGGTGGTTACAAAAAGATAACTTTTAAAAAGAAAGAAGTTACTGTTGTGTTATAGAGTTTTCATACGATTTGGTAT
>JBEARN010000147.1:0-3876 GCA_041163165.1 Pseudomonadota bacterium | reverse complement strand
GCTACTTTTTTTAGGGTCTATTTTAACGATATTCGCCTATGGTGAATCTGCAACGATAGATCAAGATATGGATGGCGTACCTGACCACATAGATCAATGCCTTAATACACCATTTTTAAATGAAGTGGACCACCATGGCTGTTCCACATCTCTATTGCTTTCTGAGAGAAAGCAAAGAAACGATGGTCTTGATATAAGCCTTGGATATGGCTACAGCAACAATGAAGATCTTCTTAGCAGAGAATCCCAACACACAACAAAACTTCAAATTCATTATATGTACGATAACTGGAGTACGTCATTAAAAACTGGTTATTTGAATTCTGATACTGATAACGGTATTCTCGATACAACACTGAAAATAAAACGTAAATTTCAGATCAGCTCTTCTGTCAAAGTAGGATTTGGTATCGGTTTCAAATTTCCTACTTATGATTTTGTGGGAAATAAAACAGACTACACACTGTATGGTTCGACTGTTTATTATCCTTCATCAGATGTCTCACTTTTTGCTGGAGTCAATCATACATTTATCAATGATGAAGAGATCATCACACCACTTCAAAACATCAATGCATATTATGTCGGTAGCGGATATTTTTTGAACAAATCTTTGTATGCCAATCTTGCTTACGCCTATACTGAAAGTAAGTTTACGACAAACCAGCCTGATAAATCGATCATGTCTACGATACTGTATAAAATCAATAAAAAATGGTTCACTTCTTTGTCATACAGTTATCAGATAGGCAATACCCTCAACAACTCTTTGAGTGTGAAGTTTGAATATACAGTTTGGTAAACCTTGTCAACACTATATCGATTTATAGTTTCTGCAGTTTTTTCAACCCTTCTTTGACGAGTGTCGCCGTATCGCCGCTGCATCCATTGAGTGCTTTTTGGATGGCATCTTTTTTAAATCCGAGGCTTTCTAGTGCCATTATCGCATCACTGTAAGCACTGCTGACATTCTCATCTTGCGTACCATCTACGATAAAATCTGCCAACTCTACCAAGATGCGGCTTGCCGCTTTAGGTCCTATGCCGGGGACACGTTTGAGCATACTGACATCCTTTGACGCGACGATCTTCGCAAAAGTCGTTGGGGTAAATGTCGAGCAGATCGCCAGACCGACTTTGGGGCCCACACCGTTTATCTTTAAAACGGTATCAAACATTTTTTGTTCATTGGTATCCATAAAACCAAAAAGAAGATGGGCATCTTCACGGATGATCTGCGTCACAAAGAGTTTGACTTTTTTATCGGTGATGGCATTGGAAGTATGGATCGAAACCATCACTTCATAGATCAGTCCATGGACATTAACATGGACAAATGTAGGCTCTTTTCTCTCCACAACACCTTCGATACCGACTATCATCTTCACTCCTTATCTGCCTTAAGTTCTCAAAGTATAGCAAGTGTTTCAAACAACAAAATAAAATATGTCATTTTGACATCTTTTTATTTCATATCAATATTACGATAAAATACATGCAATTTTATACATTAAAGAAAACCATGCGGCTTAAATCGATCTTTACCAACAGCTTCGGCATCTTATTTTCACGTGTGACAGGACTCGTGCGTGATGTCCTTATGGCTTCTGCACTGGGAGCATCGATCTGGAGCGATATGTTTTTTGTCGCTTTTAAACTTCCCAATCTCTTCCGCCGCATCTTTGCCGAAGGGGCATTTACCCAAGCCTTTATGCCTTCTTTTGTTGCATCCAAACACAAAGGCGTATTTGCTACGGCTATCTTTTTGCGATTTATGCTTTTTTTGATGGCGTTTTCACTCCTCATCAGCTTTTTCCCCGAACCCATCACGAAACTTTTAGCATGGGGATGGGAGAGTGAACTGATCGCGCAGACATCACCGATGACAGCCATCAATTTCTGGTATCTTGACCTTATCTTCATCGTCACTTTTTTGGCTACCATTTTGCAGTATAAAAGCCATTTTGCCACCACCGCTTTTTCGACTGTATTTCTCAATGTTGCTATGATCGCAGCGCTCTATCTTACGATGAAAGAAGATCCCCAAATTGTCGCTTATGCACTCAGTTTTTCGGTACTTGTCGGAGGTGTGATACAAGTCCTCTCACACCTTTATGTCGTCTACAGACTTCATCTTCACAAAGTGCTTATAGGAGGATGGAAGTATCGCCATCAAAAAGATGTCAAAGAGGAACAAAAACATTTTCGAGCCCTTTTTCTTCCTGGGATACTAGGTAACTCCACACCGCAAATCTCTGCCTTTATCGACACCCTGCTAGCGACATTTCTGGTCACCGGTTCTGTCTCTTATCTTTTTTATGCCAACCGCATTTTTCAGCTCCCGCTTGCCATCATCGCCATTGCGACTGCAACCGTACTTTTTCCTTCAGTTTCCAAAGCGATCAAGAACAACAATGAAACCGAAGCCTATGCCAATTTAAAACAAGCATTTTGGCTCCTCTCTTTTCTTTTGGGTGGAGCGACGATAGCAGGAGTGTTGCTTGCCGAACCGATCGTGTGGCTTCTTTTTGAAAGGGGAACACCTCAAAGCAGCCAAAATCGCACTTTACTCGCTTGTGACTTCAATCACTGGCTCACTCATACTGATGCACTCGATGGGAGCTTCTGGGCTTGCCTTGGCAGGAAGTTTGGGAGGATGGGTGCTCTTTATCATGACAGTTAAAGAGGTTGGAACGCAAAAACTATTAGAGATCATCTCTTCAAAATTTTCCTTATACTGGATACTATCGATGGTCGTAGCTACTTGGCTCTTTTGGTGGGGAAATCATTTGTTGATGGGAATGATTCGTTAAGGCTAATCAACTTTTGGTTATAATCACCCACATTTAATTCGATCAAGGATCAACACACTCGATGCACATTTACGACAGCGTACAAAAAACAAAACTCCCCCTTGAACCTATTTGCAAAGGGAAAGTAAGTATCTATGTCTGTGGTCCGACGGTTTATGACGATGCCCATTTAGGTCATGCCAGAAGCTCTCTGGCGTTTGATCTCCTCTCCCGCACCCTTCACGCACTCGGCTATGAAGTGACTATGGGAAAAAACTTCACTGATATCGATGACAAAATCATTAAAAAAGTAGAAGAGACCGGTAAAACACTCGAAGAGATCACGACATTTTACATGCAGCGTTATCTTGATGACATGGCGGCACTCGGCGTGCAGCGACCTGACATCGAACCTAAGGCAACCCAGTCACTTGAAGCTATCGAGGCGATGATACAAAACCTCATCGACAAAAACTTCGCCTATCTCACATTAACAGGTGATGTTTACTTTGACACAAGCAAAGATGTCCGTTATGGTGCTATCTCTCACAAAGTTGGGGAAGATGAAGAAAACCAAAGCCGCGTCGCACATACCCTAGAAAAAAGAAATCCCAAAGATTTCGCCCTTTGGAAAGCGTGCAAAGGAGACGAGGATATCTGCTTTGATACCGCTTTCTCTTCTGGACGGCCTGGATGGCACATCGAATGCTCTGCGATGATAGAGAAACATTTTCACGGTGATGAGAATTTCACAATCGACATCCATGGCGGGGGTGCAGACTTGCTTTTCCCGCATCATGAAAATGAAGCGGCACAAAGTAGATGCGCAACAGGACATGAGTTGGCAAAATACTGGATGCACAACGGGTTTGTCCAAATCGATGGTGAAAAGATGAGCAAATCACTTGGCAACAGTTTTTTTCTCAAAGATGCCCTTAAAGTCTATGATGGAGAAATACTCCGCTACTATCTTAACTCTGTCCATTACAGAAATGATTTTAACTTTAGTGAAGAGGAGCTTCTCATCGCTAAAAAAAGACTCGATAAACTCTATCGACTCAAAAAACGGATCGTTCCTGGAGAA
>JBEARN010000146.1:0-2694 GCA_041163165.1 Pseudomonadota bacterium | reverse complement strand
TTTCTAGCATGGATGATGGTGCAGTTGATCGACCACTGGTATCTTTTCGTGGCATCTATCTTCATCGCATTTCTTATCCTTTATCTTGAAACCAAAACGCTAAAAGGAGCTTTATTCCCGCTTGCTGGCGTAGGTATGAGTATCGTTTGGACACTTGGTTTGATGGGATTAAGCGGGTTTAAACTCACGACAATGATGGTACTGACACCGATGCTCATCCTGGCAGTAGGTATGGGACACGCCATACAGATAACAAGACGATACATGCAGGCAAAAGGGGACGGAGAAAACTTCATCAACGGCGCCTACATCGCTTTAGGGTTTACAGTGATACCGGCGGTACTGTCTATCGTGACAGATGCGATCGGCTTTGCTACCCTTTCTACCGTGGATATCTCATTTTATAAAGCGTATGCTTATTTTGGAATGTTCGGGATGTTCTCTTTGTTGATCACTACGACGACATTGATACCACTTCTCATGACGATGTTTCCTTCTGAAAAAGATAAAGAGGCTACAGATATCGAAGAGTGTTTTGCTACCTTAAATACAGGATCACAAAATGGTGACGGTATGTATTGTGGGTACCGATGGGAATCCAAGATGGGAGATATCGTCTCTTTGATGACCCATGGCATCGGACGGATCATCCCGCTTGCCGTGGTCGGCGTTATATTGTTTGCTTCTTGGCACTATACGAAGATAGGAGATGGGATAGCGAAGTTTATGGCAGATCAGAGACCATTTTCGGAAAAACTAGTGCTTGCAACAACAACCGATGAGCTTGATATTATGCCAGGAGTAGAGAAAGGGATCGACTATGCACAAGCAGCGTTTAAAACCTACTCTGTTCCCGTGCAAGATATTTTCCATCTTAATACATTGATGCCAGGGGTGATTTCGTTTAGTATCCCTATCCGCGCTAAGCAACCATTGTTGCCTGAATGTGATGATGCCTATTATGAGTTGTTAGATGCAGCGCAAGAGGCTGGAACAGCGCTTCCAGAGAAAAACTGTTATGATCCCGACAATGACCCTGCACCAGGTATCATGAATGACGTGGAAGTGATCAACGCCATGGCGCAGATGGAAAAAGAGATCAGAAAAAATAAATTTATAGGATTTACCGCATCGTATGCGCAGTATCTTCGTATCGCGAACTTGCTTTTATTTAGCGAGGGGAATAAACTTAATTTTGATAATTTTGAGATCCCTACGGATGCATTTTTGAAAGCCAAAGATCCTAATGATGATAGAGATGCCAACAGTGTGATCAGTACCTATAACGGTCTTTTAGATATGGCTTCTGCTCCAGGGGATTTGAAGTCTATGGTGGCGCAAGATTACAATACAGGTGTGATCTTAGGATTTATCAATACGATGGATCCAAAAGAGACGCATGAAGCGATGCTCTTTTTGCAAAACTATATCGAAGAGCATAAAAATGATCCAGGATTCAACAAAGTCAATTTTGGATACAGAAATGCGGATGAAAGCGGCGATAAAGGTGAGATGGCAGACGATACAAATGTGAATTATGTCAAACCAGGAATCGGCGGCTTCTTAGGTGCGACTGAAGCGACAAGAGATGTTACGTATGCAAACTGGATCACCAATCCTCTTGGAACAGCACTCGCGATCTTTTTAGTAGCATCACTGATTTTCAGATCTTTCTTGATCTCTGGATTTTTGATGACGATCTTGTTTATCACACTCTTTGCGCAGTATGGGCTTGCAGGATACCTTACTTCTGTAAGAAATTGGAGCGGAAACTTGCACTTTGGAAACTTGGTAACGCTGAGTATCGCAATGGGACTCGGTGTAGACTATAGTATCTACATGATATCCAAACTCAAAGAGGAGTATCAAAAACTTGGGAATTGGGCAGAATCGGTAAAAATTACGGTAAGAACAACGGGTTCTTCTGTACTTATCTCGGTACTTGTGCTTATAGGAGCATTTATACCGCTCATGGCAACTTCTCTGGGAAATACATGGGGGCTTTCGATGTATATCACCGAAGCGATCGTGATCGATGTATTTACCTCTTTGACTGTCTTGCCGATACTTCTGTACCTCTTTAAACCAAAATATATTTTTGACAGAAAATAATATCTTCATATCACGATAGGGTTCGATGAAGCCCTATCTGTGACACATTAAAAACTTGATATAATGCTGAAAATTTATAGTTTGGGAAATGATCAGTGTGTCAATAGAAGTGTTTAGCGAAAAATCCATTGTACAAAAACTTGATCTTCAAAGTTACATCCAACAGTTTCAACACTTTTTTGCCAGAGAAAAACCTGTCGCAATGATGGGAGATGTCCATCAACACTACCGTTACATACAAGCACTTTCCTCTGTCGAGTTTCCCCAACCACCTCAAGTCCCCGATCTAGAAAGAGCGCTCAATCTCATCAAAAAACAAGGGGTCCTTTCTCTTGAAGAGATTTATGCATTTGTGACCATGATCTCTTATTTTAATGTATTGCATACCGTGAACTTTCCAGAACCGCTTGCCTCTTGGATCCAAGGGATTGAGATGCCAGATGAGATTTTGGAAGTGATCGATTATTTTACTGCCGAAGGGGAGATCAATGCAGAGCGTGATCCTGATCTTTATCAAGTAGAACGCGCGCTAAAACAGAATAAAATAGAGATCAAAGAGACACTTTACAAGCTTTTGCATTC
>JBEARN010000145.1:0-2724 GCA_041163165.1 Pseudomonadota bacterium | reverse complement strand
TTATAAATCGTTTTGAGGTGATCCATCCTTTTGCCCACATTGAGTAGCATCATGTCCGCCAGTGTGAGTGCCATCATCGCTTCGCAGACGACCGCACCTCTGATGGCTACACATGGGTCATGTCTTCCTTTGAGATTGCAGGTTACTTCTTCATTTTGCGTAGTAATGGTATGTTGTTCTTGGAAGATTGAAGGGGTAGGTTTAAAGTGTGTTTTGACGATAATGGTATCACCATTTGAGATCCCCCCTAAGATCCCACCCGCATGGTTTGAGCTAAACCCAGTCGCAGTCATCGGATCATTATTTTGACTCCCTTTGAGGTGTGTCGAAGCCACACCATCACCGATTTCCACTGCCTTGGCAGCATTGATCCCCATCATCGCATCAGCCAACAAAGCATCGAGTTTGTAATAAAGCGGTTCCCCTAAACCTACAGGAACACCTGTCGCAGTAGTAAGTACGACACCACCTACAGAATCATGTGCCTCTTTGGCTTTTAAAATGGCTGCTTCTTGCGCTGCCTCTTGTTGCGGATCTAGGGCATAGAGTTTAGATGTTTTCGCATACGCAAAATCTTGCACTGATCCTTTGATCCCATCGACTTCGCACACACCACCTTGTATCGAAATGCCAAGCTCTTTAAGCATCAGTTTTGCTATCGCCCCTGCCGCAACACGCGCAGCGGTTTCTCTCGCTGAGCTTCGTCCCCCACCACGATAGTCTCTCACGCCATACTTGTGAAAATAGGTAAAATCAGCATGCCCTGGACGGAAAAGATCTTTGATATTGTCATAGTCTTTTGATTTTTGGTTCGTGTTAAAGATGATCATTGCGATCGGTGTACCGGTGCTGACTCCTTCAAATGTTCCTGAAAGGATTTCTACCTTGTCGTCTTCTTTTCGTCCTGTTTCAAGGTTTGATTTTCCTGGTTTGCGCCGATCTAATTCAGATTGAATAAATGCTTCATCGATCTTGAGACCTGCTGGGACTCCATCAACTATGCAGCCAAGCGCTTTCCCGTGAGATTCACCAAAGGTAGTGAGGGTTAATTTTCTTCCAAATGTATTCATGCTTTTAACTCCTTGAGTGCCTGTTGCGCTGCTTTTTGTTGTGCCTCTTTTTTGCTTTTTCCTTTCGCGGTGGCGATGGTTTTATTATCAAGACTGACGGCGATGATAAATTCTTTTTTATGATCGGGTCCCGAAGCCTCTACGAGAGAATAGACTGGTGTCATGCCATGTGTCGCCTGTGTAAGTTCCTGTAAAGCAGTTTTATAATCTTTCGAAAGAGAGTCTAGATCTATTTTAGGGTGGCATGCTTCAAGGAGTCTGATGGAAACCTCTTTTGCTTTTTCGAGTCCTGCTTCAAGGTAGATGGCACCGATGATCGCTTCAAACGCATTGGAGAGTAAAGAGGGCTTATCTCGCCCATTGTTGTTTTCTTCTGCAATAGAAAGGAAAATAAATGAACCAAGGTCTAGCTTGCGCGCCAAAAGGGTAAATCCGCTTTCATTGACCAAAGAGGCTCGTATTTTAGACAAAACACCTTCGTTTGAATGAGGAAATTTAGCGAAAAGATACTCTCCGACGATAAGGTCAAGTACCGCATCACCTAAAAACTCAAGCCGCTCATTATTGTAAGGCTTTTTATTGCTTTTGTGCGTTAAAGCCTCAATAATCAACTGCTTGTTTCTAAAGTTGTAATTCAGTCGCTCTTCCAACTGAGTATAGTCATTCATGCTATGGCTCCTTTTCTTTTTTCTGCTTCGTTTCGGGCAAGTTCATCGCATCTTTCATTTTCTGGGTGTCCATCATGCCCTTTGACCCAAGTACCATGCACTTGATGTGTTTTTGCGGCATGAAGGTATGCTTCCCAGAGGTCCACATTTTTCACTTTGGCAAAGTTTTTTCGCACCCATCCCTCAAGCCACTCGTTGATCGCTTTGACCACGTAAGAACTATCAGAGATTACTTCCACCCGGCATGGTTCTTTCAGCAGTTTTAATCCTTCGATGACAGCGAGAAGTTCCATCCTGTTGTTGGTAGTATTTGGATCGCCTCCAACATACTCTTTGCGTACGCCGTTAAACTCTAAAATTCCTGCATAACCCCCTGGACCAGGGTTTCCAAGGCTTGAACCATCAGAGTAAAGAGTGATCTGTTTTAGGGGTTGCTTTTGCAATTTTTTCCTCAACTTTTACCGAATTGATCGCCATACAATTTGGACAGCGTTTGAAAGAGACAGGGAAGCTTTGTTTGCATTTTTTGCATAAGTATGAGAAGATGAGATCACCCTCTTGAAAATGATTTTGCTTCGCTGTGGCTAACATATCTACATTGAAAATACCACTATGGGTATGTGGCTCTTGCAAGTACCCTTTGGCATAGTAAAGTGTTTGAAGTGCCTCATTGGCGGTGATTATATCTAAATCGAGTTGTGAATTTGGTAAGAACCAAAGTACATCAATCAATGCTTTGATCTGTTCGGGATCGATGATCTCCCATGCACTTTTGGTATCTAGGCGCAAAAGGGCTGTGGCAACAGGCCTATAGAGTGTAGGGTCTTGTTGCAAAAGATTTTTAAGTTTTGTTACTTTCTCGTCCGTGGATAAGGTTTTGTTGATGAAGAGCTCTGACAAATCCCAAAAGTGTTCAAGTGTTTTGGTATCTTCCCCGAGAATCTGAAGGGGTTCAAGCACTTCTCTGGCTTTATCATATTTTTGCA
>JBEARN010000144.1:0-2734 GCA_041163165.1 Pseudomonadota bacterium | reverse complement strand
CTAGGTGTTGGCTTCGTACCCGTAAGAAAAAAAGGGAAACTCCCCTACACCACTGTCGCGGAAAAATATAGCCTCGAATATGGTTTTGATGAAGTAGAGATCCATGTCGATGCCTTTGGAGAAACAAAAGGTACAAAAGTCCTTCTTATCGATGACCTTATCGCTACTGGCGGTAAAGCCAAAGCAGCTACCAATCTCATCAACAAAGTGGGTGCTGATTGTGTAGAAGCTTGTTTTATCATGGAACTTGGTTTTCTGAATGGACGTGAAGGATTTAACGTGCCTGTTTATTCTGTTTTAGCCATCGATTAAGTTTCATCCTCAAAGAGGTACCTTTTGAGTGTTTATCTTTTTTTTATTGTTTTTTTAGTGCTCTTTTTATCGATACATACACTCTTTTACCTGAGGGTGGTGAGAAAACTACTTCATTCTTCCACCATCAAAAAGACGATTACGGTACTTTTAGCCCTCAATTTTGGTTTTAATCTTTTGTATGTATTGTCACGCTATACAGACCTAATGACACATAAACTTTATTATTTTTTCTCACTCTCTATCGGTATATCGTTTATGATCTTTTTGTATCTTATTCTTCATGAAATACTCCATATTTTTCATTTTTTTCCGCTACCTGCAAATCCTTCAAGAAGAGCATTTTTTAAAAAAAGCAGTGATTCGCTTATGTTGAGTTTTGGGGCTTCTTATGTGAGTGTCGCTACATATGAAGGAAACAAAGAACCTATAGTCAAAACACTACAAATCAATCTTTTTGATTTTTCTATCGTTCAGATCAGCGACCTTCATATCGGTGGACTGATCGATCGCGATTTTGTCAGAAATGCTGTAAAAAAAATAAACCAACTCAAACCTGACATTGTTTGCATTACCGGTGACTTGATCGATACAGATATCCATTCCATTCAAGAATCTATCAAGGAGATAGAATCGATCCATGCCACCTATGGTATCTACTATATTTTAGGGAATCACGAGTATTTTCACAACCCTTTAGCATTGATCAACTATATGCAAACAACTTCTATCAAATTATTGCTCAATGAATCGATTACTATCGATCCATTAAAAGTTAATATTGTGGGATTAACAGACCTGATAGGTCATCGAATGAAAATGTTTGAACCAGACATTCACAAAGCTTTTTCAAGATGCAATGCACATTATCCTACGATACTTTTAGCCCACCAACCCAAACAGATCGAAACACTTGAAGATTATCAACCGGAACTAATCCTAAGCGGACATACCCATGGGGGTCAGATATGGCCGTTTAATTATCTTGTCCAATTGCAGCAACCTTACGTGAAAGGATTGCATAAATTGCCCAATGGCAACCTCATTTATGTCAACAGTGGTATCGGATTTTGGGGTCCGCCGATGCGCTTAAACTCTCAAGCAGAAATTACCTATATCACTTAAAGGGCTTTTCTAACCTCTCATGCGATATAATCGCCATAATTATCATTAAAGGGAATACAATGAACTTAGAAAAAGAGATCTACATCCCACAACCTAGTCTCTACGATCCAGATAAATTGGGTCATTTTGGAAACATTGAAAAAGGACAAGTCGGTTTTGGTGGACGTTATGTACCAGAAACACTTATGCCTGTTTTGGAACAATTACGTTTAGACTATGAAGCCGTTCGATTTGACAAAGAGTATTGGGAAGAGGTTAACTACTACTACAAACATTATGTAGGTCGTCCATCGGCACTTTATTTTGCTGCAAATCTCTCTGAAGAACTAGATGCTAAGATTTATCTTAAACGTGAGGACTTGAATCATACTGGTGCGCATAAGATCAACCACACAGTCGCACAAGCGGTACTGGCAAAAAGACTCGGAAAGAAAAAAGTGATCGCAGAGACTGGAGCGGGACAACATGGTGTTGCTACCGCTACCGTTGCAGCCCTATTTGGTCTCGAATGTGAGATCTTTATGGGCGCCAAAGATGTCGCACGTCAGGAGCTCAATGTGTTTCGTATGAAACTACTTGGAGCGAAAGTACATGCAGTCGAATCTGGAAGCCGCACACTCAAAGATGCGATGAATGACGCCATCAGACATTGGGTCACACATGCCCGCGATACCTACTATATCATAGGTACAGTAGCGGGTCCACACCCCTACCCTATGATGATACGCGATATCCAGTCTATCATCGGTTGGGAAGCCAAACAGCAACTCCAAGAAGTCGAAGGGTGCTTACCTGATAAAGTGATCGCTTGCATCGGTGGAGGCTCCAACGCATTAGGTATTTTCAGCCACTTTTTAGAAGACAAAAGTGTGCAGTGCATCGGTATCGAAGCAGGGGGAATGGGACTAGACTCCAAACATGGATGTTCTCTTGCAAAAGGGAGTCCTGGGGTATTGCACGGACAATTGAGCTACCTACTTCAAGATGAAGACGGACAGATACAAGAAGCCCATTCTATCTCTGCTGGACTTGATTATCCTGGTATCGGTCCGGAACATGCTTTCTTAAAAGATGAAAACATCGTAACATATGACTACATCACGGATGATGAGGCGATCGATGCTTTTGTTTGGCTTTCTCAAGCCGAGGGGATCATCCCTGCTTTTGAAACCTCTCATGCGGTCGCTTATTTGAAAAAGATGAAACCAGAAGAGATTAAGGGGAAAACGATCCTCATCAACCTTTCTGGACGTGGCGATAAAGATATGATTCAAGCAAAACAGATTTTGCATTTTGA
>JBEARN010000143.1:0-2746 GCA_041163165.1 Pseudomonadota bacterium | reverse complement strand
TTTAGATGATTTCTAGAATACGCCATGGCAAATCTTCGTAGCAAAATGGAAGTTGTAGTTTTACAACTTCCATCACATCAGCGGTATCAAGAAAACTTTGATACACTCCTTTACCATCTCAAACAGTATCAAGATAAACATATTGTAGTAGCACCAGAAGTCTTTTTAACCGGGTTTGACTATGAGCACATGGATACTGCCGCAAAGTTTTCCGCAAATGCCCTTAAAACCCTTAAAAAAGAAGTGAATGAACAAATAGTTATATTTACGCTTATCGTAAAAGTAAATGATACTTTTCTCAATCAAGCGGTAGTGATTCACCAGCATAAAATCATCCACCGGCAAGAAAAGGTGAAGCTTTTTAAGCTCGGTGATGAAGATCTGTATTTTCAATCTGGGAAAAGAAAAAGAGTAAAAATTTTTGAAATACAAGGGATCAAGTATGCACTACTGATCTGTTTTGAATTGCGCTTTAAGGAATTGTGGAAACAGGTAGAAGGTGCTGATGTAGTGATCATTCCATCACGATGGGGAACTCCCCGAAAAACACATTTGGAAGTGTTGTCACGTGCTCTTGCTGTGATGAATCAATGTTATGTAATCGTTTCAAACTCTAGCGATGATGACATGGCAAAGTCCTCTGCGATTATATCTCCTTCGGGCGAAGTCGTGATCAATGATGCCCTTGATGCGATAGAAGGAACCATCGATCTTAGGGAAATAAAAAAAATACGTCGTTATATCGTGATGGAATAGGAGTAAAAGTGAAAAATATATGGATGATAGTCTTAAGTGCGTTATGTTTGTATGGAGAGAGCATAGATACTCAGACTGAAAGATGTAAACAGGGTGATTTGGATAGTTGTTATGAAGTGGGAGTGGTATTGACCTCTAAAGAGAATAGAAAAGACCAAGAAAAGAAAGATGCTGGAATGGTGTATCTCCGTAAGGCGTGTCAATATGGGCATGCACAATCTTGTGATATGTTGGGAGACAACTACTATAAAGATGGGCTTTATCAAGCAGCTATTCCCTATCTTGAAGTTTCTTGCAAAAGAGAAATCAAAGACGCTTGCGAGGCTTTAGGAACCATCTATAGAGATGGGCATGATGTCAGACAGGATGATGTCCAAGCAAGGGTTTATTATGAAAAAGCATGTGGTTGTGGTGGAGCAGATGCGTGCATCAATGTAGGGATGATTTACCGTGGCGGTTTTGGTGTACCAAAAGATCGCGGCATGGAAAAAAGTTTTTTTCAAAAAGCATGTGAGGCAGGAAGTCAAACAGGATGTACCTTTTATCAAAAAATGGACAATGAAGACAAAGGGATAGCCGAACCGGGTCTGTGGACGAAGCTTAAAAGCCTTTTTAACTAGAGTTTAGATAGAATCTTTGAACTTTTAGGCTGAGGAATATAGTAGGTTATGATAAAAGCGAGGCAGCGACAAAACCTTGTTGCAGAGATCGAAAAACACTTTCCATTAGAAGATCATGTTAAAGAAGCCTTCCTTTGTGTAGACAGAGAAGTGTTTGTCCCGACACAATTTAAACACCTCGCATATCAATTAGATGCGCTTCCTTTGGCAGCAAGTCAATGGATCTCCTCTCCTCTCACCGTAGCAAAAATGACCCAACACTTAGAGTTAAAAAATGTAGATTCCGTACTTGAGATAGGGTGCGGAAGTGGATATCAAGCAGCCATTTTAAGCAAAATCTGCCGTCGCGTTTTTACCATAGAGCGTATTTCAGAACTCCTCAAGCAGGCAAAATCCCATTTTTCTGGGCTTGAAATTCAGAACATTATTACCCGTTTTGATGATGGACAGCGAGGATGGAAACAATATGCTCCATTTGAGCGGATCCTATTTTCAGCTACGGCAAAAGAGGTCCCTGAAGTGTTATTTGAACAGTTGGCAGACGGTGGAATTTTGGTCGCTCCGATAGAGGTTTCTGAAGCTTATCATCTGATCACACGTTATTATAAAAAAAATGGACGTATCACTTCAGAGACGATAGAGCAGTGTCTTTTTGTGCCTGTATTGGATGGTACGCAAAAATAGGTGCAAAGAGTTGTTTTGTAAACCTTATATCAATTTTATGTTATCATTGACAAAACTGTAAATGGGGTTAAGTATGGAAAAGTTGATGAAACCGGCAGAATTTGCAAAAGAGTTTGGGATCTCAAGACAAGCTGTTTATGCGAAAATTAAGAGAAAGATATTGTCAACAAAAAATGTAGAAGGTAAACTTTACATTGTAATGGATAAAGAAGCTACATCTGGTGCACAACAAAATGAAAAAATAATCTTAACTAAACCAAAAAACCCCTCTTTTAACGAACCAAATAAATCAATCACAGAGTATGAAGACCTTTTAAAAGCAAAAGATGAAACGATCAGCGTACTTAAAGAAACGGTCAATGATCTCAAAGAATCTAACAAGCAAATATCAACCACTTTGCGTGGAGAAATAGATCTTCTAAAAGAAGCTTTTTATGAGATGAGAACCCTTTATAAAACTCAATTGGAGCATAAAAAAATGCATCATGATATGATCGATGTCATCGAGCATAATGAGACTCAAGAATGGGTGGGGGTGAAAAAGTTTTTGAAGCATTATAATATCACAAAAGAGAAAGAGAAGGCAAAACTCATAAAGCAGCTGACCAAAATATATCATAATGGGGATGAACGTTTGATGCAGGTTAAAGATAAACTCAAGCTCAATATCAGAAAAAACTTTAAAG
>JBEARN010000142.1:0-2763 GCA_041163165.1 Pseudomonadota bacterium | reverse complement strand
ACTGCCACTTGAACCAGAAGTAGCGCATTTTTGTAAACGGTTTGAACGGTTTTCGTGATTTGCTCCATGACTTTAGGCGAACCGTTGGTCTCGATCGTCATATGAGACATTTCGCTATTAGGAATCGGTGCAACAGTTAAAGAAGCGATGTTATACCCGCGTGCAGCAAAAAGTGATGTTACACGTGCAAGTACAGAACTTTCATTCAGAACGATAACAGAAATCACACGTCTTTCATTAAGTGAATTTGCCATTATTCCTCTCCTTTCTGTGGTAACATCATATTGAACAAAGCACCACCCGCAGGTACCATCGGTAGTACATTTTCGAAACGATTTACGGCAACATTGATGAAACATACACGATCTTTTTCGATCGCATCTTTGATCGCCGCATCAAACTCAGCCTTAGTCGTAACATCATACCCAATACCGCCACACGCTTCAGCCAGTGCTTTCCAGTTTGGTTGGAACGTCAAATCTGTTTCAGAATATCGCTTCTCATAGAAAAAAGTCTGCCATTGACGTACCATGCCCAAAAAGTGGTTATTCAAAATCAAATTGATAACCGGGATCTTGTACTCAGCAGCCGTTACAAGCTCTTGCACATTCATTAAGATAGAACCATCTCCTGTTACATTAATAACGGTTTTATCAGGGAAAGCTCTTTTTGCACCAATAGCGGCAGGGAAACCAAATCCCATTGTTCCAAGACCACCGGAATTGATCCACTGGCGAGGTCTATCGAAAGGGTAATGTTGCGCGGCCCACATCTGATGCTGTCCAACATCTGAAGTGATAATTGCTTTTTCTCCCACCAATTCACCAAGACGTTCGATAGCCCACTGTGGCTTGATCACCTCATCTGAATCGATATAAGACTGAGGATGCAACTCATCATAACGCTTAAGTATCTCTCTCCACGCTTGATAACGGTCTGTATTGACGCCATCAAGCAACGGAATCATCTCTTCAAGCACTTGTTTAACATCTCCTACGATTGGGTAATCCACATCGACCAATTTGCCAATATTTGCCGCATCGATATCCACGTGAATAATATCTGCATATTTTGCGAACTCTGAAAGCTTTCCAGTAACCCTGTCGTCAAATCTTGCACCAAGCGAAATAACCAAATCCGTCTCGGACATCGCCATATTTGAAGCATAATTCCCATGCATGCCAAGCATGCCAAGCAGCAACGGATTTTTTGCCCCCATGACCCCTCTCGCCATCAATGTTTCAACTGTTGGGATTTGGGTTTTTAATGCAAGTTCTTTTACCAAATCACTCGCATCGGACAGGACTGTTCCTCCACCGATATACAAAAGAGGTTTTTTTGCTTTCTTGATGGCTTCAACTGCTTTTTCGATCTGTCTTTTATTCCCTTTATAGGTTGGCTTATACGTTGGCATATTGACCGTATCAGGATACACGAATTCACCAATATCAACCGTGATGTCTTTAGGAATATCAACCAATACAGGACCTGGTCTTCCTGACCGGGCAATGTAAAACGCCTCTTTCAATAGTCGTGGCAATTCTTCCAAAGAACGTACTAAAAAATTATGCTTTGTGCAAGGGCGAGAGATACCTACAGCATCGATCTCTTGAAACCCATCTGTACCGATAAGAGAAAGTGGTACCTGCCCAGAGATAACTACCATAGGGATCGAATCCATATAAGCAGTAGCAAGACCTGTCACAGCATTGGTAAACCCTGGACCACTTGTTACCATGGCAACACCAACTTCCCCTGTTGCTCTTGCATAACCATCTGCAGCATGTACCGCTGCTTGTTCATGACGGTTAAGTATATGCTCAAAACCTTCTTGTTTATAAATTTCATCGTAAACGTGCATGATCGCGCCACCAGGGTATCCAAATACTGTTTTTACACCCTCGGCAATGATCGCTTCACACACCATTTGTGCACCACTCATTTGCATGGTTTACACTCCATTTCAAAATATTTTTTTCGATTATAGCTAAAAAATATTAGATTTCAATATCCCATCTTATGGCAATAGTCTATTGCCACGCCTTCCCGCAAACCATCATCTACGACCATGCACTGGTGGTGTTCTAGTATCACAAAGAGTTGCTTGTAGATCAAAATACCTGCCGCAATAAGATCAGATCGCCCAGTACCTACACATTTTTCTCTCTCTTCGAAAGGCATGTCAAGTAATGTTTGAAGATAAAAATCCAATTCATCTACTGCTAAAAATGTTCCATTGATCTTTGCAGAATCATACGTTTCATAACACTGCCCGATTTTCATAGAAGCTACCGTCGTAGGGGTACCTGCTGTGGCTAAAAAATGATTTATTTTCCCTTTTTTTCGGTACATATCTTGACAAAAAGATGCGATCTCTTTCATTTCTTGAATCAAAACGTTTTTCATCTCTAAAAGTGATGGATAACGCTGTACCATAGTAACAATCCCGACAGGAAAACTTTGGATCATCACCTCATTATCATATACAAAAACCAACTCCGTAGAACCGCCACCAATATCCACTAAAACAAAATTATCAACTGATTTATCTAAACATGCCATACGATGTTTGACGCCAAGCAATGTGAATGTAGCTTCCTGCTCTCCGGAGATAACTTCAAACATCACACCGGTTTTTTCTTTGATTTTTAAAAGTATTTCGTCGGCATTGGATGCCTTACGCATCGCTTGAGTGGTGACTGCTCTGATTTGATGGGAAGTAAAATCGATCTCTGACTGACATTCCATCATTGCATCTAAAAT
>JBEARN010000141.1:0-2778 GCA_041163165.1 Pseudomonadota bacterium | reverse complement strand
TTGGCAAAAACGAGAACAGTGCGTGCCATGGCAGATGCGATCGAAGGGAGTTTTAGCCGCATACAGTTTACCCCAGATCTTGTCTCTTCGGATGTGATAGGGGCAGAGTATTTGCAGGAAGAGAATGGAGTAGAGCGATATACGTTTCACCATGGACCTATTTTTGGCAATATCATTTTAGCCGATGAGATCAACAGAGCTCCTGCCAAAATCCAATCTGCCATGCTTGAAGCGATGGCAGAAAAACAGGTAACTGTAAAAGGAGAAACTTATAAACTTCCTGAACTTTTTATCGTTATGGCAACGCAAAATCCTTTAAAAGAAGAAGGAACTTTTGCTCTTTCGGATGCGCAGAGAGATCGATTTTTCATGCATGTAAAGATCGATTATACGCAGATGGATGTGGAGCTTGAGATGATCAAGTTGATCCAAAAAGAGCGATTTTCGCCTAAAGAAGCCGAACCAAAAATAGCACAAGAGATGATCTTTGCCGCACGCAAAGAGGTATCAGAAGTGACATTTAGTGATGCTTTGGGACGTTATATCGTCGATCTAGTTTATGCGACGCGTTATCCGCTTCGATATAGCAGGCAACTTGAAATGATGATAGAGCTTGGGGTGAGTCCAAGAGCTTCTCTGGCTCTCACACAATGCGCACAAGCTTATGCCTGGCTTGAAGGTAGAAATGAGATGCAAGTCGAAGATGTGCAAGCTGTGATTCATGATGTATTTCGCCATCGCTTGTTGATGAGTGAACATACGCGTATCAATGGATATACGTACGATCAGATCATCGATATCATCGTTAAAAATGTAAAAACACCTTCTTAAAGAAATCAAAAATGCAAGAACCATTTCACTTTGAACTCAAACAGAGCACGGTAGAGAATTTAGAGTATTTTTCAAAAATACTAGGTAAAGATATGAATACGATGCTTGAAGAGGCTTTAGAACATTACTTCCAAGCACAACGTGACAGGCTTTCAAATGACTCTCTTTTTGATGAGGGTGGTGCAACCAATTTGGATTTTGATGAGTTTTGGGATGATCTGGATCTTTGAAAAGCGTTCAGCGTTCAGGGCAAAGCGTTAAGAAAAATATAAATCATTATATATTTAAGTATATAACGTTATACTTTCCGTTATATAAATCAGTATATAAGGACCAGTATGGAGCTTGCATCCAAATTGACGCTAGAGATGTTAGGTGAACCTTTTTTGTTGGAGAAGCGCATCGAACTCCTTCACGCCATAGAAAAATATGGTTCCATCTCGAAAGCAGCCAAAGCAGTGCCTATGAGTTATAAAAGCGCATGGGATGCTGTCGATACGATGAATGCGCTTTCGCCTCAACCGATTGTGTGTAGGGAGACAGGTGGGAAAGATGGTGGAGGTACGACGATTACCGAATATGGACACCATTTGTTGCAAAACTATGCATTGCTGAAAGAGGAACATCGTCGTTTTTTACAAAGGTTATCTGAACTGACAGACCTTCATAGTGGAACCTTTCAAACCATCGGAAGACTTGCGATGCAAATTTCTGCAAGAAACCAAATCCAAACAGAGATCATTTCTTTAGAAAATAATACTGTCAATAGCACACTGGGGTTACGTCTGAAAAGTGGTCAAGCATTGCATGCGAGCATCACCAAAGAAGCCGTAGAAAATTTAGGTTTGCAAGTAGGGGAGACGGTAGTGGCCATTTGCAAATCAAGTGCCGTTTTAGTGTCTCTTTCATCATCTGTTCAAGGGTATGAAAATGTCATCACTGGGAAGGTTGTCAAGATGGAAGAAGACATACACCATACAAAAGTGACTGTTGATATAGGGAGTCACGATACCATCGTATCGGTCATGAACACTGAGGAAATACCTCGTATGGCACTACAACAAGGAGCTGACGTGAGAGTTGCCATCAAAGCAAATGATATCATGATAGGAAAATAATTTATATGAGGAAAAAAATGAAGATACAATTCTCAGCTACTGTTGTGCTTTGTTTAATGGCAACAGCTGGATATGCAGGTGTTGCTCTTGGTACTTTGCCTGTGGCAGACGTAAAAGCACCAAAATATGCGATCAAATCAAATTATGAAATAATGTATAACGATAGTCCTAAAAAAGTAGAGAGCTTTATGGAGATGTTTCAACAAGGAACGTTTTATGGAAGGCTTCGTTCAAATACTTTTATGTACAACTGGGAGAAAGAGAACAGTACACAGCAAGACCATATCACAAGTGGTCTAGGAGGTTCACTTGTTTATAAAAGTGCCTCTTTGGATGCGTTCGATTTTACAGCAGCATTTTACTATACGCATGGATTTACAGATATTTCCCCTGAAGATGTGACTTATATGAAAGGTGGTGCTGAGGTATTGAATCGATTTGATTATAGCAATACGGGTTCTCAAGATCTTGGTGTGCTTGGACAAGCGTACCTTAGATACACGGGTATCACACAGAGTGAAGTTTCGGTCGGGCGACAGCTCGTAGAAACATTCTATACGAAATCCAACGACACTAAAATGATTCCAAATACCTTTGATGCCGTCGTATTTGACACAAATATAATTCGAAATACACAGGTCAAAGTGGGATATCTGGCAAAAGAGAAGCTTCGTGGGCATAGCGATGCGCACTCTGTTTTGGTGTATGGAGATGCAAATTCTTCTTCATCTTTAAACCCGTCTTGGGATGAAAACGATGACAGTGCGATGCACAAAGGATTGACCTACACAAAGCTTGAGGCAGCTGGAAAAGCAGATCAGCCTCTCAT
>JBEARN010000140.1:0-2819 GCA_041163165.1 Pseudomonadota bacterium | reverse complement strand
CCAGTCCAGTGAGAAGTGTCTATTTTAAGTCTTTGAATTATTCTTTTTAAATTAGCGTAGTTGCCACCAACAGGTTTTATTCCTATAGCTCTACATAGACCAGCTATAGATTTTACATTACTAGAGGCTTTAATTACATCTTCATCTGTATAGTTTCTGTAAGACCTTTTCATATAAATATGATTACACAAATAGAAGACGCTTGAGATATAAAACTTTACCTTTTCATTTTAAGGGCGTACATGCCAATGGAGGCGAGGATGCTTTGCAAGCAACCTGTGGCGAGTTCAATTCTCGTTACGTCCACCATTTTTTTAACTAATAAAAAAAATATGAAACTAACTAAACTACTAACGACCCTTGGCGTCTTCATGGTGCTAGGGCTTAATGCAGTTAATGCTTCACTAAATGTAGCTTCAACTACTACTTATCTTGATAAGTATGTAAATCGCGGCGTTTTTCTCGCTGATGAAGTTATTCAATCCTCGCTTACTATTGAATACAGCAAGGCTTATGTAGCTATCAATAGTTTTTGGGGAACACAACAAAAAGATCTCTTCGATCACGAATGGGACGCAAGTCTTGGGGTGATCGTTCGTGATGTTCTTTTTGAAGGAGTGACCGTTGACGTTGGCCTGACGGGATATTTCTTCCCTAATGGTCAAATCAGCGAAACTCAAGAGGGTTATGTTGGAATTTCTTTGCCTATTATTTGGTTTGATGTTTCAGCATATGCTTACAATGATTTTGATACTGATGTTACAACAGGTATTGTTTCGGTTTCAAATACAATTCAAATTCTTGAGTTTCTTGGCTGGCAAAATGGAGTTAGCGTTGGTTTTACCGACGTTGATGGAAATGCCAAATACGGTTGGCTTGAAGGCAATTCTCAATTAGTCTTGAGTATTGGTGAGTCATTTAGCGTATTTGCTGGCGGTTCATATACATGGTCAGATGATGCTGACTTGTTTGATATTAGCGGTGTCGCTTGGAGCGGCGGCGTTTCAATGTCGTTCTAATAATCATGTTCTCGATAGCTTAATGATTAAAGCATCGCCTTGTGGCGGCGAGGATACGGGTTTAATTCCCGTTCGGGAACCCATTTTTTAGGTGTAGGAGTCTACTCAAAATACTCTGAGGGGGCCGCGTGAGAATGAGTTAAACTGTGGTGCGGTCGTGGGGAGTAGAGGCGTGGTGTAATGGTAGCACAAGTGATTTTGGTTCACTTTGTCGAGGTTCAAATCCTTGCGCCTCTGCCATTTTGGGGGAATTTATGGAATTCGATTTATCTTTTTGATAAAGATGTGGGTTCGACCCCCACTTCCTCCAACGAATTTATGAAAAAAAATATCTGGTATTATTGGTGTAAAGCGTTAGGTTCTAAGGCATTTAACGAAAATGACAGAGCAGATAAAGTAGCCTTAATAAGAACTGCTTGGGTAATAATGCATATTATTACTTGCTTTTTTATTTGCGCAAGTGCTGGAAGGAATTTAGGGTGGTGGTAAATTTTGGGCGTTTAGCTCAGCTGGTTAGAGCATCGTCTTGATAAGGCGAGGGTCACTGGTTCAAGTCCAGTATCGCCCACCATATTTAACCCTGATGGGTTAATATAACCAAAAATAAACATGAACTCGAAAACAAACAAAAAAATCAAAGACGCACTATCAACAGGATTTTTTATCTTGCTTGGTATTGCTTTTGCGATGTTAATAACCGCGCCATTATCAGGAGCATCTTACGCAGAAGAATATGCGAATGAGAATCTTCAAAATACTGGCCTAAAGATAGAAAAGATAACTAATCCAGAGCCAATGCCGTTTGGCTATGTTGGCTCTGCGGTTTTAGAACTAAAGGTAAATCCTTATGGGTCTGTTGAAGAATATACCTATGAAGGAGATAAAGCCTTGGCTTCCAATATGATTGAGGCTGTCAAAAATTGGCAGTTTGAATCAAAGGAAGAAGGTTATATTGTTCGTATCCCAGTTATATCGCAATAACACATTGTTCAAGGGGGGAATAGTTCGCTATTCCCCCCTTTTTTGTTTGACAAATCAACACAATTATGCATCATATAGTTAATGAAAATATATAGTGTAGATGAATATCTAAAAGCCCCAAAGAATCGCCGCCAAACATGGTTGGGTTGGTACAAAGAGCCAGATGGTTACGAATGGACTGGCGCTTTTGATGAGGAATGTCCATTTGAAACTTATTGGAAAAAACACTATCCCATTCAGTATTTTTTTCGAGAAGACGTTGGAGGTTTTTTCTATCGTATGAAATATCGTTTGAATGATTGGTGGTATAAAACTCAATGCTTTTTCTTCCCCAAACAAAGATGGTTGACAAAGACAATTCCGAATAATTGGTGCGATAAGGTCGACCTTTTGCCTGACATTGTATTCACTTCTTTGATACACTTTGTTGAAGAAGAAGATGGATTAAATTCACGCACTTGGAAAGACACCTATCCTGACGGTTCATCGTTTGACATTACTCACATCGAAAAGGATTTGCGTCGAGCATATCGTTATGCAACACGAGTTCGGGAGAGGCTTGAGAAAAAGACTTGGCAAACTAAGTACCCTCACTCAATTTATTTTGATCGTCTTTACAACAAATGCGAAACTCACTACGCAATGTTAATCCTTCAACATCGTGAATACCTATGGACCTAAAACCAAATGCAACAATTCGACCAACTACTTTTGAGGTTACAACTCAAGCATCTGGTCAATCTATCCTTGTCTCAAAAGAGGGTGATATGATCGTCATTTATGATAATGAAGGTGGATACGTTCAACTTCCATCAGACG
>JBEARN010000139.1:0-2873 GCA_041163165.1 Pseudomonadota bacterium | reverse complement strand
ATACCAGCATCACCTTTGATCAGTATATGAAACCGATCATTGCACTGTGCCAAGAAAAGATTAAAAGAGACAAAGAACTCTTTATCAATCTTCGTGTTTGGAATCTCGATGCAATGATGAGTGAACGACGTTTTAATGAGGTATTGTTTGGAACACTTTCACAAACATTTGATGTCCCCTTGCAGATAGAAAAGATCTATCAAGAACGCCCTAAATCAATTCGATTGGCTTCAAAAATATTGGTTCATTTTGACAATTATTTTGAATGGCCTTCTTTAAAAAATACCATTTATGGAGATGGAACCTGTCAAGGATTGCAATCGCATATCGCGATCTTGGCCAGCGGAAAGGTCGTACCTTGTTGTTTGGACTGTGATGGCGTGATAGAACTGGGGGATTTGCACCAAACAGCATTGAAAGATATTTTGCAAACCCAGCGTGCTATGAAAATGTTAGAAGGATTTAAGCAAGGAAAAGCTGTCGAAGCGCTTTGTCAAAAATGTTCTTATAAAAATAGATTTAATGAAAAGTAGGGCAAAGCAACCATGCTTTAGCCCTTGAAGAGTTTAGTCAGCGTCAGGTGTTATTCTTTCGAATCTTGTACCTTCAAATGAGAAATTTCCCATCATCCCAGTTGAATCAAATACAAATCCAACCATGTTCGTTCCAAAGTCAACATCATCTGCTTCTTCTTCTGCGTTAAATTCTGCCACAGCGATATTGACATCCATCTCTGTATCCCAATCCTCATCAGAGATAAATTTATTAAGTGCTTCATCTGAAGTAAATGCAATGATCAATGAGTATTTCTGTGCGCCCATTTGCATCCCCATAGAGACAGAAGTGACACTATAATATCCTTTCGTTACACCACCTACACGCAGGGCGCCTTCTCCATATCTACCACCGACAAACATACCACCTTCGATCACTTCTGGGAAGACTACGTACCCTTTAGCATTGTCTAAAAATTTTTTCCCACCATTGACTTCTTTGTAAAATACAGCGAGTGCCTGATTTGAGTCATTATCGATCTCTTTCGCAGTATCTTCTGCTACGACAAGAGAAGAAAATGCCAAGAGCATTGTCAAAAGTAATGATAACTTTTTGAGTGTTTTCATGATTCCATCCTTTTATTTGTTTTGTTCACTATGATATAGAAATTTTACTTAAGGTATTGGCTAAATGATGAAGCCCTTTAAAGCAAAGGGCTTGGTCGGTAAAAAATGTATGTGGAGAGATTAAGGATTGATTCTTTTAAATCTTGTTCCTTCCATTGTAAAGCTTCCCATCATCCCTTTGGAGTCAAAGATAAATGCAACCATGTCATCACTATAATCTGTATCGTCAAGTTCTTCTTTTGAATTCCATGTGGCGATCGCTATCTTTCCGTCTACTTCTGTTTCCCACTCATCATCATCTAGCAAAAATTTATTCAAAGCAGCATCTGAAGTAAATGCAATCACCATGTGGTATGTTTGCGCTCCCATTTGCATCCCAACAGAAGCAGCAGTGATGCTATAGTAGGCTTTTGAAGCGTTTCCTACACGTAGTACACCCTCTCCATATTTCCCACCAAGAAAGAAACCAGCTTCTTTTACATCTGGAAATACAAGGTATGCTTTTGCATTTTCTAAGTATTGTTTAGACCCTTTTACTTCTTTGTAAAACGTGTTAAGCGCATCATTTGAGTCATTTTCAATTTCACTTTTAGAGTTCATTGTCGCCATTGAAGCGGTTGTTATGACAAGTAGCAGTGTGAGAAATTTGAATAATTTCATTTTCGATCCTTTTTGAATAATTTTTTTAATTATAGCATAGATTCAAATGCCCATTCTTATGGCATAATTTTTTTAAATTTTGTCCCTTCGACACTCACACCAGCCATTAAACCTTCTTCTCCGAAAGCAAATGCGATGATAGGTTTTTCGTAACTGATAGAGGTAATGTCCTTGACTTTCCCAAAATCAGAAATGACGATAGAACCATCCACACCAGCTTCCCAACCATTGCTGTTTATAAAGTTGTTCAAAGCAGAGTCTGATGCAAATGCGATGAGCATGGCGTAGGATTGTGCGCCTAATTGATATCCTATAGAAGCCGATGATATGCTGTAAAAATATTTTGTATTGCCTTGGACACGCA
Organism: Pseudomonadota bacterium; assembly: GCA_041163165.1. Taxonomy (GTDB): domain Bacteria; phylum Campylobacterota; class Campylobacteria; order Campylobacterales; family Sulfurovaceae; genus Sulfurovum. The sequence goes on along the minus strand of JBEARN010000139.1, from coordinate 728 downwards.
AAGCCCCTTTGCCATACTCACCACCGAGGATAAATCCACCTTTGTATACTTTTGGAAATACAAGATAACCTTTTACTTTAGAGAGAAAAGTGGTAGCACCCGGTACTTCTGCTTTAAACTTTTGTATCGCCATGTCTACTTCTTGATTGAGCTTTTGTGAAGCATCATTTCCATACGCGAAAGAGAGTGTAAAAAAAAGTATAGCGACCGATTTAAATAATTTGATAGACATTAATAACTCCTAAATTTTTCAATATTATACCTTAATAATTTGTATGAAAGCGAAAATAGCAGTATAATCGATGGAATGAAAGTAGCTTATATCAGTGATAAAATGTATTTGGAACACAAAACAGGAGAGTGGCATCCAGAATCTCCAAAACGACTTGAAATGATCGATAAAGCGATCACGCCTTTGGTCGGGTCTTTGATCTTTGCCTCTCCGATCATGGTTTCAGAATCCCTACTTCAAAGCGTGCATACGTTAAGTCATATCGATTTGATAAGCAACCTTTCTTTAGAGGGAGGAGGGGAGATTGATGCCGATACGATTTGCAGCCCTAGATCTTTTGAGGTCGCGAAGATGGCGGTAGGCGCAGGAATCGTCGCTTTAGATGGTATAAAGTCAGGAGAATTTGAAAGGGCTTTTTGTGCGGTGAGACCACCAGGACATCATGCAAGAGTGGATCAAGCCATGGGTTTTTGTCTTTTTAATAACATTGCTATCG
>JBEARN010000138.1:0-2929 GCA_041163165.1 Pseudomonadota bacterium | reverse complement strand
GAAGATTTGCAACGGGTATATGATGAATTACACAGAAGACAAGCAATACTCAATAGTTATTATGACCTTTTAGATAAAGGGCATGAGCAAGCAGATCAGGTAGTAGATGCATTTTTAAGCTTGATCGATCTTCCTAAAAATCAAGAGACGATCATGGCAGTTTTGACCCGCATCATTAATCTACGTGAAGATGCCTTAGAGCAGGTGCTTGAAAAGCATGGTTGTTCAGCTGAAGAGATACGTGTTAAAAAAGAATTGGCATATGGATTTGTGAGCACCATGCATATCGCACGACATGAGAGTTTGATCGGGTGGGTGGAAGAGCAGAAACTTTTAACCCCTTTTTATCGGGCGTTGATTTTTGGTGTTCATTTTGTAGGAATCGCGATGAGTGTGTGGCAGAGTCATTGGACGCATCATATTATCCATCATGTTAATTTAGGGCTTTCTGAGCTTTTCAATGGGGATGATGCTAAAGTCTTTGAGATGTTGCAAAGTGAATGTTTATTAGACGTAGATGAAAAAGGAGTCATTGCGGATCGTTGTTATTCGGTGCTTAAAAAAGAGGGAGAAAAATATAAAAGTATTGCCTATGCGGAAGCATTCCCAAATGAAGTCATGCAAGTAACGACAGCACTTGAACAGCTGATTTTACTATTGAAACAGCATGAGGATGAAGTGTTTGGGCAAAAAGAGGAGTGGATCGCCTATTTTGTCGCAATCCATGAAGCCTTTTCTCACACCAAAGTGGATGAACTCATTATGAAATGGGCGAATGTAGACAGGGCATGGATGAAGATCAAAACACCGCTTCAAGTGGGTCATCCTTTGGAGTATTATGAGGATCACTACAGAAAAGCAGTTGCACTTGAATGGGACCTTCGCATCGTGAATCCTGCACTGCAAAATGAGTCAAACACCAAAGACAATATCAAAACTTTTGCATCAAAAATGGCACATAACTTCGGAGGAAATGCAAAAAAAATAATGCAGAAAAATTTGATGCAAGTAGATGAAACGCAGCTTTATATAGGGCAACCTTTATTGTACTATGCGGCAGAATTTAATGGGCTATTTTCTGCACAGGTTGTTCCTAATGATGAAACGGTTTCTGCAGAGCTGGGGAAGAAGATTTTTGCGTATGCTGACTTTGTGATGGAGAGTAAGAAATCAAAACCTATTATGAAACTTTCTGTAGAGGTTATGGGGGAAGAGTTTGTCAAAAAACAGCGTGGATTGATAGAGAATGAACCAAAACTTTGGCATGAACTTTACGACATCTCGACCGTAGGACACGAGTATGGGCATATTTTATGGATCGATACTGATACCGAAACGAAAATGAATCTTTCAGGACAATTTAAAAATATCGAAGAGTTTAAAGCAACTACGGGCGGGCTGATGGCATTTTTTGCTAATGAAAAAAAGGGGATTGAGAACCATGTGATTGATGATCTGGTATCGCGTGCGGTTGGGTTAATGGCATGGCGTGAAGTGGGCGAAGTCTTGCCGTATTATTGTGAAGGGTTGATCCATCTAGACCTTCTTTTTGCTTCAGGAGTGATCACATATAAAGAGCAAATAGTGATCCATTATGACCGGTACGATAGGATGAAAGAAACCTATCAGGATGCGTATAAAAAGCTCGCAGAGAGTTATCTTTCTAAGGAAGATGCATCGATCTATTTGAACCGATATGCGGTGAAAGAGGGGGGTGTTTTCTTGCCTCTCAAAGAAGAGATAAAACGCTTTGTAGAGCACTACTACACCAGATATAAAGAGATCGGTCAGCAAACGATCGCTTTGTGATCGTTTTTATTTTCAAGAATAAAACAAATTCTAACTTCATTTTCGATATAATCCACGTAATTATGCCGTGATCAAAACGGTAATTATGAGGATATCAATGCTACTTTTTACACCAGGACCTACACCCGTATTAGAATCAGTACGTCAAGCGATGGCAACACCAACGCTGCACCACCGTACACCAGAGTTTGAAGCTATTTTTAAAGAAGCACGCGAGAGGCTTATGAAGCTTCTTGGGATGGATGAATGTGTGATGATCGCATCCTCTGGTACAGGAGCGATGCAGGCATGCATGTTGAACCTTTGCGCGACTAAGGCATTAACCATCAATGCAGGTAAATTTGGTGAGCGTTTTGGAAAGATCGCCGATGCCATGGGGCGCGCAAAAGTAGAACTCAAATATGAGTGGAATACCCCTTCTTCTGTTGAAGATGTAGAAAAAACGCTTCTTGAACATCGCGATATCGATGCGATTTTTATTCAAGTGTGTGAGAGTGCAGGTGGATTACGTCATCCTGTGGAAGCGATCGCAAAAAGAGCAAAAGAGATTAATCCTGAGATTATGGTCATCGCAGATGGTATTACGGCGGTAGGTGTCGAGCGTATTGATGTAACTCACATCGATGCTTTAGTGACAGGAAGCCAAAAGGCGTTAATGCTTCCTCCAGGACTTGCGATGATCGGTCTTTCTAGGGCCGCAGTAGAGAAGACAGGAGCGGGGAAAGATTATTATTTTAATTTAGCCACAGAGATTAAAAATCAGCAAAAAAATACTACGGCATGGACAGCAGCAACGACTTTGATCATAGGGCTTAATGCGATGTTTGATGCGATTGATGTTGAAGGAATCGATGCACTTTATGCAAATACCAAAGCAAGAGCAATGGCAACACAAGCAGCACTCGAATCGATAGGATTTGACATGTATCCACAAACACCAGCCTTGGCGATGAGTACAGTTTTGGATCAAGATGCAGAGTCTATCCGTAAGCTTTTGAAAACCAAATATGGTGTCAATATGGCAGGGGGGCAAGATCATCTTAAAGGTAAAATCTTTAGGATCAATCAAATGGGAATCATCCCTGTATATGAGTCTGCATGGGTAGTCAATGCGATAGAG
>JBEARN010000137.1:0-3001 GCA_041163165.1 Pseudomonadota bacterium | reverse complement strand
TCTTTTCGATCAGGGTTTGCTCATCTGGAATGCATCGATAGAGATACTCGCACTCATTTTTTAGGTACGCTTGCATCGTCTCCATGATTGCTACCCCTGAGATATCTTCATAAATTCCTTGTGAAGCTCGGTCGCTCGTGGTGACGACACCTATTTTTATTTTATCCATCGTGTCTCCTTTGGTGGTGGATTATAACCAAACTTATGTAATTTTTATGAGAATTTTATCGAGCCCTGCACTGCTGAGTAGGCGTTTCAAAGCACCCAATATATAAGTCGCTTTGGTGATGTAGTAGCGCGGCTTTGGTTTCTCTGACATAACGATACGATGGACGACTTTCGCGACCGATATCGCCTCTTCTTTAAAGAGAACCTTTCCTTCTGCGCCGACACGAAGACTCGTTTCATATTTTTCTTTAAAACGTGAGTGCTCTATCTCTACATTTTTATTGAGTTTTTTCAGTGCCGTTTTACGAAAATGACTTACGATAGGCCCCGTGTTGAGCAGTACAGGATAGATCTGAGTTTCCTTGAGTTCTAAACGTAAAGTATCGGTCAACCCCTCTACGGCATATTTGCTTGCCGTGTAAGCACCGCGCCCAAAAAGCGAGATGATCCCCAGCACGGAACTGTGCTGGATAATCTTTCCGCTTCCTTGTTTTTGCATCACCGGAAGTATCTGTCTAGTGCATTCATAAAGCCCGAATACGTTGGTTTCAAACTGTTCTCGGAGTACTTCTGTGGTGATGTCCTCTATCGCACCAGGCTGACCATAACCTGCATTGTTGAACCAAATGTCGATTTTCCCTTCTTTTGCCAAAACAGTTTCTATCACTGTGCCAATCGTTTTTGGCTTGGTGACATCAAGTTTCATCGCATCCTTAAAACCCAAAGATTTCAGATGCACTACATCCTTTTTTTCCCGTGCCGTAGGATACACATGCAGCCCCTGCTCTTTTAAATAGAGGGCTGTTTCGAGTCCTATGCCGGTGGAACATCCTGTGATCACGATCGTTTGCATTTTCATCCTTGCAAGATATGTCCTACATTTTTCACAAAATAGGTCGGGCATATCTCTTTAAAAAAATCTAATGCCGCTGAAGCATCTATGATTTTGTCTTGTTCGCCTAAAAAAACTTCGATCACCGTGCCTCTTTTAAGCACTTCTCGCACTTTAAGTGCATCCCAGGTATACCCCAAAAGTGCGAGAAGTGCTTCATACTCTCCAGGGTAAAAATAATCTGAGAGTGCGATGTTTGAAGGGGAAGCAACACTTTCCAAAAACTGCTTCATATATCCTTCATTGTCTCGTTGGAAATACTGCAGTTGCGCTCGAATAAAACTTTTTTTGGCATTTTGAAAAAAAGCAGGAGAGATAAGGATAAGACGATCCACACGTTCTGTACTCTCATAAACATACTCAAACGCTTTTTGAGCCCCGTAAGAAAATCCTGCAACAGTATAATCATTCTCGAGGAGATACGCTTTGAAAAAGCACTCTTCATGCTGCAATGAAAACCCGTTAAAATACTTCATTGGATTTAGAAAATCTGACGCAGCATCTCTCTGCACTTCTCTACGCTGATATTTTCATACTCTAACAGATATTCTGCAGCTTCATTCACGGCATTTTGAAGTGAAGTCAAAAGTGATGTAAGTTCAGATACAGAAGTCCGCAAAAGCGCTTCTTCTTGCTCTTGAGTGACGATAAAATTCTCACTCATCACATACTCATACACTACTTTTTTGACGATCTCTTTCGCCTGAGCGATATCGTTACTTGCATTGGTAAACTGTTCATTATAGTGCATTTTTGTAGCGATAGCCCCTGCAAGATACACTTTGATACGTGAGAGCAATTGGCTCTTAGAAACGATCTCGGGTTCCTGGTAAAGCATACGCGTCGTCACGATACCGATCTTGTCAAACTCCACATCAAACCATGTGGCTACGATGGCTTTTGCGGCTTGGTACAGTGCTTGAATTTCTCTCTCTTCTTCGTTAAACGAAAGGATTTTCCGTTTTCCTAGCAACACTTTCTCTTTGACTGCTTCAAAATCACTCGTTTCTACACGACTTCGCCCATTTCTCATCGCATAAATGGCTGCTTCATTGGTAAGGGTATCGAGTGCGGCCGAATTAAATCCTACCGTCATCCTTGCTACAGAATGGATATCCACATCATGTGGTTTATGCGAAAGATAGAGTTCCAGTGTTTTTGTTCTGTCTTCAAGGTCAGGCAAAGAGATGTGGATGCGTCTATCAAAACGTCCCGATCTGAGCAATGCTTCATCAAGCATCTCTATCTTGTTGGTGGCGCCGATCACGATAACTCCGGAGCTATCTTCAAAACCATCCATCTCTGTCAGAAGCTGGTTGAGTGTCGCTTCCCTTTCATCATTTCTAAACTCTCCCCTGCTTTTACCTACCGCATCGATCTCATCGATAAATATGATACTCGGTGCCATCTGTTTCGCCTTTTTGAAAAGCTCTGAAACTCTCTGCGCACCCATACCGACATAGATATGGACGAAAGAAGCGCCACTTTGATAGAAAAAAGGGACATCCGCTTCCCCTGCAACCGCCTTGGAAATAAGCGTTTTTCCGACTCCGGGAGGTCCTACAAGTAAAATCCCTTTCGGTAAACGGATATCCATATCACGATACTTCTGCGGATATCTAAGAAAATCGATGATCTCTTCAAGTTCCTCTTTCACATCCTTAATCCCGGCAACATCTTGAAATGTCACCGTCGATTTCAGTGCCTGCACAGGAGTAGTGTCGACCATGTCTTCTGCTTTGGAAGCCCTAAGCTGTTTGAGCTGATACAAACGGTTTTGTCTCAAAAGCGTATACAGAAATCCAAATGCACCTAGGATCACAAAAAGAAAAATCACATCCAAAAAAAGTCCGCTTTCTTCGATGACTTCTACAGGATATTTGGTAAAAAAAGCCGATTGATTGATGGCATGCTTGTAAATCTTAAAGTGCTCTTGCGCTG
>JBEARN010000136.1:0-3033 GCA_041163165.1 Pseudomonadota bacterium | reverse complement strand
ACCCCCGACACAAGGATTTTCAATCCTTTGCTCTACCGACTGAGCTATCGAGCCATATAAATGAGGAGAGAATTATAACAGCTAAAACTTAAAAGATGGTCTTCTCTTTCCTTTTTTTAGAAAAAATGAAACGAAAAAATCGTCACGGTTCTCGAAACGCTTCGCTTTCAAGGGCGTTCACCGTGACAAGGCGCACTTTGTGCGATTGAAATGATGGATGACGTGTTATATATTTTCGGTCACTCATTACTCATCGCTAGGTACTCATTATTTCAGCGCTTTCACGAGTTGAATGAACGTTTCTCCCCTATGTTTGTAAGAAGTGAACTGGTCTAAGCTTGCAGCCGCAGGAGAGAGAAGAGCGATGGTCTCTTTGGTGTGGACTTTGGCTATGTTGGCTACAGCATTTTGGATGTTTTGCGATGGGACGATATTGATATGATAGGTGTTTGCCAGAGTCAAAAGTTTCTCAGAATTTGCCCCTATCGTATATAATGTAAGATTTAACCCTTGCATCGTTTCAAAAAGCGGTGTGAGATCGACCCCTTTGTCATCGCCTCCGAGAATGAGATGGATATGCTTGTCTGCGTACCCTTTGATGGCTTGAACGGTGGCATCGAGATTGGTCGCTTTGGAGTCGTTGACCCAGAGCCTTCCTTTGACATCGTTAAATTCCTGTTGTCTATGGGCATCGAGGGTAAAGAGATTCATTAAATCATAATCAGCTTCATCAAAAAGCACCTTGGTTACCGCCAGTGCCAAAAGAGCATCTTGCAAAAAAGCCGATTTAAAACGCAACTTCGAAGCATCGAGATGAAAGTAATGCGCTAAAAATTCGTTCGTATCGTACTCAACGACATACGCATCGGTTTTGGGTAGATGCAAGCCTTTGGGGACCAAAGCAAGTTCCCCTTCTCTCATCGTAAGTAGCGGTTTGACTTTGTCTGCTTCATAAGCTTCGGGTGTCCCATGCCAGTCAAGATGGTCGGGGGTGATGGGAAGTAAGATATAGATATTTGGGGATGCAGTATGGGTATGGTGCAATGTAAAAGACGAAGTTTCCAGCACCCAGATCGGCGCATGCATATCGAGTTCTGCCAAAGGTGTCCCGATGTTCCCTCCGCTTACCGCGCCGCGTTTGGCTAAAAGATGTGTCAGCATCTGCGTCGTCGTCGTCTTTCCATTCGTCCCAGAGATCCAGATGGTAAAAGGCATTTGCTTTGCAGATGAGTAATGAGTAGTGAGTGATGAGGAATGAAAGTTAGTAATCTTTGTCGGTCGCTCATCGCTCATCACTAATCTCTCATTACCAAGAAAGTAGTCGTACTCACTCAGCAGATGTTTTGCCTTTTGGATCAGCGGATGGTTTGGCTTGAGACTCGGAGTCGTGACCTCCAGTGTACTTTTGTCAGGATCGAAAAGTGCGGAAGGAAGTATCTGGTTACCGTTTTCATCTTCGTAAGGTTCTTTTGCATTGTCATCAAAAAAAGTGCAACCGCCACCGAGTTTTTTTGCGATCGCTTTGGTAGTCAGACCGTAGCCGAAGAAAACAGGCTTCATAAAAAGCTCCTGTTTTTAATGAGTGATGAGTGATGAGGAATGAGTGACCGAAGTTTCATGTATTGACCTTTTTGGTGGTTTTTGTGCTTGCTATGAGTAGTTTTAGTAAGGATTCTATTTCTGGAGTGAGACTACTGTACATTTTTTCATTAAGATAATCAGAAGAATACAAAAGATCAATACAATATTTTGTTTCGTTCGCTTCTTTGAGGGCGATCATGAGTTTGTGAAGAAAGTCAGCTTTTGACTGAGCATATTTGGCTTCTCTAATCAAAGCGCCAATAGCAGTACAACTTCGTAAAAGTTGTTTTGAGAGAATGAATTCTTTGTGTTCGGATTGCATATATTGAAAAAGTTTCACCATACGTAAAGCAAATGCGAAACTCTTTTCACTCAAAATATCATGCGGTTGCTTTTCTCGGTCCCTCATCACTCATTCCTCATGACTCATTATTTTCTTATCTAAATTTGAACGAGATCAAAGCGATGACATTGGCGATGAAGGAGATCATCCAAAATCGGACGATGATCTTGTTTTCTGCCCATTTTTTCATCTCGAAGTGGTGGTGGATAGGTGCCATGAGAAACACTCTTTTGCCTCGTAGCTTGAAACTTCCTACCTGGAGGATGACCGAGACGGTTTCGATCACAAAAATCAATCCGATTAAGATCAACAATATCTCACTTTTGCCCAAGATCGCAAGGTAAGCCAAAAACCCTCCGATGGAGAGGCTTCCAGTGTCTCCCATGAAAATCTCTGCCGGGTAACAGTTGTACCATAGAAAACCAAACAGTCCTCCCATGAGTGCGGAAGCGAGGATCATTACTTCACCCACCCCTTTGATGTTCGGAACAAGGAGGTATTGGCTAAATACGGCATGCCCTGTGACATACACGATAAGCCCTAAAGAAACAAGAGCAATGATCGAAGGAACCGTTGCAAGTCCATCAAGTCCATCGGTAAGATTGACCGCATTGGTCGTCGCTAAAAAGACTAGTACCCAGAACGGGATCGCAGCATATCCCATATCAAAAAGAGGTGCTTTTAAAAACGGGACATAAAATGCTGTGGGAAAATGGTTTAAGATGAGTATCCCCGTCGCGATAACGGCGACAACGATCTGTAGCACCATTTTCCCACGGGGGGTAAGTCCCTCAAGGTTATCTCCCGCGGCAACTTTTCCAAAATCATCTTTAAATCCTACAAGACCAAAGCCCGCCAGCGTAATGAATCCACCGACGACATAAAGGTTCGTCAGGTCGATCGTCAGCAAAGAGGCTAGGATCGTCGCCGTTAGAAACACAGCACCGCCCATCGTAGGGGTTTTTTGTTTTCCTTCGTGGGCAGGGACATACTTGCTGATGGGTTGGTTCGCATTTTTGGCGATCGCCCAGGCGAGGTAGCGTGGCATGAGAAAAAGGGTGAACATCAATGCAAGAAAAAAAGCGATACCCGCACGTACTGAAATATAT
>JBEARN010000135.1:0-3045 GCA_041163165.1 Pseudomonadota bacterium | reverse complement strand
TTGACATCACCCTTACCTGCAGCACTTTTCATCAGTCCCCCAAGGATGATCGTTTCGCCATTGTTCACGATCGCGTTGGTCGTCACTTTACGCTTGGTCGTCGTCGGTCTGTCGCTTGCTGCGCTTGACCCGGGGAGAATATCTTCTATCTCCGCTTCTACCTCTAGTGTCACTTGGTTGTTGCTCGAAAGTCTTGGTTTGACTTTGAGGGTGATCCCAATATCTTCTCTTGAGTAATTGTTGATGATATTCCCTTGACCTTGGGTCGTTTGCTGCGCCTGCGTTAAGATGGACTGCGTCTGCCCCACTTGGATGGTTGCTTCTTTGTTGTTGGTACACAAAACAGATGGTTCACTCAAAATATGTGCTGCTCCATTTTGTTTAAGCAAATCTAGTTTTGCACCTAATGCAAAAATTTTAGAAATGTTAGAATCAAAAGCAAATGACCTGTCTGTAGTTGTATATCCAGGACCACCATTATAGCCTTCGTGGTACGTTTGATTGTTTAAAAAAGTCATTAGGGTAGGAGAAACCATTAAAGAAGAGGCTCCTGCATTTGCTGCTGCACTAAAAAGTCCACTGCTCGTAATAGCACCACCCTCAAATCCATATCGCATACCGAGCTGCTCTGTAAGATCCGTGTTTATCTCTATAATACGTGCTTTCACATACACTTGGGCTTGTGGGATGTCGATCTTCGCTATCGTCTCTTTGATGTTTTTCATCTGTTCTGCTGTTGCCAGCACAACCAATGCATTTCGCTCGATATCCGAAACCACCAGTGCCTTGCTTGTCTCTTGCCCTTTAGGGGCTTGTTTTATCGCTTCATTGTTCATCTGCGAGATGAGCTGACTCATGATCTTCTCCATCTCTTCGACATTCGAGTTTTTGAGACTAACCACATACATCTTTTGCGCCGTACTCTCCCCTTTGATGTCAAGCTGTTTGATGTAGTCGATCATGCGGTCTATATTTTCCTGTTTTCCTACTAAGATCACCGAATTGGTCGATTCGTCTTTAAAAAGATCGACCGTTTCGCTCTCGATCCCTTTAGGGAAGATTTTTTGCGCCATTTGCTGGATGTTGGCAAACATCTCTTTGACCGACGAGTTTTCGAGCTTCATCACGACCGATTTTTTCTCCCCTCGAAGTTCCACCGCTTCGATCAGCTTCGAGAGAGAATGCAACGATCGTGGCTTTGCCGTCACTGCCATCACATTATTCTCTTTAAACGCGATCACTTCTGCATCTTTGTTCAGCATCGGCTTGATCTTCGCACGGAGGACGTTAGCATCGGTGTTTCTAAGCGGGAAGATGACTGTTTTCATCGTCTCCCCTTCGATACTGTTGCTCACTTCAAGCCCTTCACCCGGGGCTGCATTGACTTTGACGACTTTATAGTATTCTCCTAGGTCAACGATCGTCAGTCCTTTCCCCTCCAAGATAGAATTCGCTAAAGCAAATAAGGCACTTTTTTTCACCGGTTTTGCCGAGATAAAGTTGATCTTCCCTGTCAATTCGGTTTCGATCAGCATATTTTTTTGCGTGATCTTTGAAACCATCTCTATAAAATCTCTCACATTGAGATCACGAAAATTGATATCGACTGTCTCTTCTTCCGCATGCACTGCAGCAGAAAAGACAAGCAACAGACTCAATATTATTTTAGTTAACTTCATATTCTAACTCCATCTCTTGATTTCCTCGCTCGACAACCAATGTCACCGCACTGGCATCTGTCACGTTTTTGTATGCGCTGAAGGCTGCATTGTAACTATCCATCTTATCTCCATTCACTGATTTGATCACATCCCCTTTTTGAAGCCCGAGTTGTTCAAAGTGAGACCCTCTTCGCACAAAAGAGACGCGAAACCCTTGAATCTCACTCCCTTTTTTGATCTCCATAATGCCGATATCTTTAAATACGGCATCCATGTTGGAAGTGTAGTGAGAGAGCAACGATCGATCCACCAACTTATGGTCACCCGCATCTACGATCTCTCCAGAAACGGCTTGTGCCGAAGGCGTCGGAGAAGGGGTGGCGAGCGCAGAGACTTTTCCAGCATTCAAACCTTCTTGCAGATCAATCTTATAAAAGACCCCATTTTTACTAAATTTTGCATAGTTGCTCCCTGCACCTTCCAATTTAAATCCATTGATCTGCTCCCCTTTTCGAAGCACTTGTGTTTTTCCTTTAAACTCTACTGAGACCACCACAACATCTTGAGCATGATAAATCGCCAACAGCTTAATATCTTTGATATTTGCCATCGGTTGTTTATTTTGCGAAGGTAAGGATGCTTTGTTTTGACTCAGCGTTACGCGATAGTAAAGTGCTTTGGGTCCATTTTGAGCACTTTGATCGACACCCGAAGTAGGTAGCCACACCAAAGCGACCACAAACCAAACCACCTTGATAACAAGCATCAGCATTAAGATGCGCCAAACATTTGTGATCCATTCAGGTTTAAAAAGAGGTTTCATAATACCATCCTTTTTCACCTTTTTTCACCGGCGGTCTAAGCATTTGAACATGGGCACTGTCATTGAAATCTAAATGCATCTTTCGCGCTGAGATATCAACACTCCCTTCCGCTTGCCCAAAAGAACCATCCGCCGTGATAAAAAGATTGAACGGAAGCCCTATAAATTGTCTTATGTATGCTTCATTCACATCTTGCGGCGCCATCGCCTTTAAAGAATCGTCCAAAAGCAACCCTTCTACCGTAAGACTTGAATACAAAAATAATGTACAAAACTTCAATGTTTGAATGTTTGCGATAGGGATCCCTTTCACATATACCGTGACCCCTTCCAGTTCTAAAGAAAAAAGTCCTTCGTTAATCTTGGTTTCATTCAGCACGATATCCTGTCGGGCAAGCCATGCTTCGACTTTATAATAAAATGCCGTTTTAGGCATCAGTACAATCACCAAAAACCATACCGCCAAAGCAGCAAGTAAACCTTTTTTTACCATTTGCATTGGAACTCCACATCGTAAGATGTCCCCATCTTTTTCACGCTGAACTGTTGTATTTGCACAGG
>JBEARN010000134.1:0-3054 GCA_041163165.1 Pseudomonadota bacterium | reverse complement strand
CATTTTTACGACCAATTCTTTTGGTAAAGTTATTGGTTTTTTTAGACAGAGCAACTCCTATAAGTGTAGCACCATTTGGCAGTGTTTGGGTAAAGAGTACTTTGTCGTTATTTTTAATTTTCTCCAAAAGGTTTTCTCCGGAAGCTACTTCTACCATCTCTTCATAATGAGGCATACCATTCATAAATTGATATTTGGGTAAAAGTTGGTATTTGAGTCCATCTTTAGAGTTCTTTAGATGTGGGAATTGGGTAATGATCTTTGCTAATACTTTATGCGCTTCTTTCTCATCAAAATCATTTTGAAGGAATCCTTTCCCTACATAAAGCGGGTTAACAATACTTAATGTCTTTTCTTGTGTATCAACCAATGCACGCAAGGATGCCATAAAGCCTTTATTTGGTTCTCTAGACATCTGTAGTAGCGAATCATCTGTAAATACGATAGAGAAGAGACTTTTCTTCTTATCGACTGGTACAGAAGCGACAATCCTGAAACCAGCCACTTTGAGTTTTTCTTCAACGGTTTCGACATCCATGAATTCACCACGTAAATATGCTGAAATACGCCCTTCTGTTACTTCACCGATACGTGTATAGGTATTTTCTTTGTGCTTTCTTTGGTGGTCAAATCTATGCGGTATATAATTAGGCGGAACACGTTTGGAAAACTTGATACTTCTATCAAGAATCTCTTTATTTTCCTTTGATGTGAAAGCAACAGGTGCCTTTGGTACTTTTGGAATACAAATTTCTATGTTGCCATCAATAGTTTCAAAGATTTGTGAATTTTCTTCTTTTTTCTTATCGGTCGTTTTGGCGGAAGCTTTTTTGATAGTATCTGCCTTACTTGTAGTTTTACAGATCATGATAGGTTCTTCAAGCAATGGATTGGTGTTGGATGTTTGTTGCATTCCAAATGCAGTCAGAATTTCAGGGATTTCTGTATCTAATTTTTTGGCAAGATTGACCCTTCTTTCGTCTGTGATATTGAGTGTAGTGGTCCAATTGTCTAGCTTTAACATCCCTAGAACAATTTTGTTAGACCCTTTTTTGATGTAGGCGTACATCGTACAAGGAGCAAAAAGACCCGCTTCGGGATGTGCATTTTGAGTATCGAACATATTGTACGAAAATTCTAAATGACAAAGAGAGTAGGTCCAAAATGCATCATAATTCGCAAGAATGGTAGGAGCATTTTCTGTACTATCTAAGAAATTATGGAAACCTGCAATGAGGTATTTTTTATTGATAAATGCAAGCTCTAGATCTTCTTGGAATGTATCGACAAATTCTTCCAAATCATCAGGCTTGTCAAATTCGTATTCAAAATTGATCATACTTGTTTTAGGAAGTTCATTATATGTAAGGTATGATTTTGTATATTTGAGCCCTTGTTTTCTAAATTCAGCTTCTACTTTGGCATCAAGTGGCTCGATAGATTTGGTAAAGCTATTTCTTACTTTTTCATCTTTGATCCCTATCATATCTAGCAATGCAGTTGGCACGATGTGCCCAACATGGGTTACATTTTCTTGGAGCATTTTGTAAATAAGCATATTGAATGGTGCAGAAGCAGCGATACGTGGATCGAGATTGAGCAAAGGTAAGATGGCTTTATCGTTGACTACGGAAAGAAAGCTTAGGGTATCTAAAACAGTCGTACCAAATTTTTCTTCATATTGGTCATTGATGCGATGGTGGGGATCGGTCACTTTGTAATCAATGGTTTTTAACTGATCTTCGATAATCTTGTTGTAGGCTTTTTCTACGTTTCCTTCTAGTGTATAAGTGACAGCCAATGCTTTGTTCGGAACAGGTATTTCGTTTGGAATCGCTATTATACTTTCTTGTTTCTCTGCGGAATGTGTGGTGTTTTGACTGGAAGCTTGTTTATTTTTACGCATCAGCGGATTCATATTTGGAACTGAAACCATTCCAAATTTGGTTAGAATCTCGGGTATCTCTTCGTCCAATTGTTCTATCAATGCTAAACGATCAGGTGTAGTAATATGGAGCGTATCAGACCAATTGTGAAGTCTAAACATACCTATGACGATTTTATGAGATCCTTTAGGAATATACATATACATTGTACAAGGGGCAAAAAGTCCAGCCTCTGGTCTTGCTCCTTCCATGTCAAACATGTGCCAAGAGAATTTAAGATGACACAAAGAGTAAGTCCAAAAAGCATCGTAACCAGAAAGTATTTTTTCCGCTTCTTCACTCTCCATAAAGTCATGATACCCTGCGATGAGATACCCTTTATTGATAAATGCTAATTCGATTTTATTTTGGAAAGTTTCAATAAAGTCATCCATGTCTTCTGGTGCATCAAAATTGTATTCAAAATTGATCATTTTTTGGCTTGGTAGTTTTTGGTAGGGAAGGTAACTTTTGGTTCCTTTAAATTTTTTTTCTACAGCATTGTTAAGTGGAGTAAATGAAGCAGTAAATTTTTCTCTTACTTCTTTGTTATCGATACCCAAAATATCGAGCATTACGTTCGGCATAAGATGACCTATATGTGTGACATTTTCATCTAACATCTTATAGATTAGCATATTAAAAGGTGCAAATCCTGCTATCCTTGGGTCGATGTTTAAAAGCGGTAAAATCATTTTATCGTTCACTACAGGCATAAAACTGAGTACGTCAATTTTGGTTGCTCCATATTTGATTTTATACTGATCATTGACTCGTTTGTGCGGACCAGCAAGGTTAAAATGTATCGTTTTTAGTTCTTTTTCGATAAAGGTATGGTAGTTCTCATGAATATCACCATCAACGGTATAAAAAACGGCTAAAGCATCGTCATGATTCGAAGAAGTGGATTGATTTGACGCAAAGAGTAAAATAGGTAAAAAAAGAGCAAAATAGTGTATAAGATTTTTAACTTTCGTCACATGAATCCTTTTAAGAAAAAGTAGCTTTTAGAATAGCATATAATAGATAAGAAATGAAGCTAAAATTAAATATCTAAAGAAAAATAATAGAAGAGGTTACATACGGTATGGAGGGCAAATAAGAATAATTATAAATTATTATCTTTTAG
>JBEARN010000133.1:0-3571 GCA_041163165.1 Pseudomonadota bacterium | reverse complement strand
TCGCTAAATCGATGTTAGGATTAGTAGCGCCTGTTCTGACCTATACGGTGGATGAGATTCTTGAATATGCGCCGTCTCTTTTCAAAGGAGAGATTCAAAATGTATTTGATCTTCTTTATGTCGAAATGCCAAGAATGAATCAAAGTTTTGATGATACGTTGCTGATGGAAGCACGTGAAAAATTTAATGAAGCGATCGATAAACTCAAAAAAGAGAAGTTGATCAAGTCTACACTAGAGCTTGAGATCGCTGGTGAAGTGGGTAGTTTTGCTATCAAAAATAGTAAAGATTTGGAAGATTGGTTTGTGGTTTCTGCCATGAAAACAGATAGCGAAGGTGAAAAAGTTGCTTCCTTTGAAGTGGAAGGAAAAACATTTACTGTCCACAAAGCGACAGCAGCCAAGTGTCCACGATGTTGGAGATTTACAAGTATCAATGAAGCGTGTATTTGTGAGAGATGCAGCAAAGTTGTGGGCGATGGAAAGGTCGCGTAATGTTTGAAAGGTCGCGTAATGTTTGATGTAACACAGCCGATACAAATGGAAGTGATCGTAGGGTCTATTCTTTTTATTTTTGGTTTGGTTGGTGTTGGGTTGGCAGTAGTGGCATATTATAAGAAAAAAGGGAGTCGGTCATGATAACACTCAAAGAGGCACTCACAAAATCAAAAGAAGAGCTTGCTCAGATTAAAAATGATCTTGAAGCGAAAGCTAAAGCAAGTGATCTCAATGCCTATATCGGATTTGAGAGTTCAGGTGAAGGTGTGCCTATCTTGGTGAAGGATAATATTCAAGTGAAGGATTGGCCTGTCACTTCTGCTTCAAAAATATTGCAAGGGTATATTGCACCGTATGAAGCCACAGCGATCACCAATTTAAAATCTAAAGGGATGATGGCGTTTGGTCGAGCCAATATGGATGAGTTTGCTATGGGTTCAACGACAGAAAGTTCTTTTTACGGCCCTACGAAAAATCCTCATGGAACGGATCGTGTACCAGGAGGCTCTTCAGGTGGATCTGCGGCGGCAGTAGCGGCTGGTATCGCGATCGCGGCACTGGGTTCTGATACAGGAGGTTCCATACGTCAGCCTGCTGCGTATTGTGGTGTCGTAGGGATGAAACCAACCTATGGAAGAGTGAGCCGTTTTGGTTTGGGTGCGTATGCTTCTTCGCTTGATCAGATAGGACCTATCGCGCAAAATGTGGAAGATGCCGCTATCTTGTATGATGCGATCAAGGGACATGATGAGAAAGATTCGACTTCGGCAAATTTTGAGATAGAAGATATCGCAAACCATCTCAATCCTGATGTAAAATTGACGATTGCAGTCATTGATAACTACATTTCAGAAGCAGATGAAGATACGCAAAAAGCGTATGCAAATACAGTTCAAGCACTCGAAGCGGCAGGACATAAGATCGTCCATAAAAAGATGCAAAATACCAAGTATGATATCGCGACTTACTATATCTTGGCGACCGCAGAAGCAGCGACAAACTTGGGACGATATGATGGTGTGCGTTATGGAAGAAGAGCAGCATCCAATACCACCGAAGAACTTTTTTATCAGACAAGATCAGAAGGCTTTGGAGAAGAAGTAAAGCGTCGTATTTTACTTGGCAACTTTGTGCTTTCGTCCGGGTATTATGATGCGTACTATGTGAAAGCACAGAAAGTAAGACATCTCATAAGGGATGAATTTAATGCCATCTTTGAAGAGGCAGATCTTATTCTCTCTCCAGTTGCTCCATCGGTAGCACCGAAGATCGGCGCTTCGGAAGATCCACTTGAGATGTATAAAAGTGATATGTACACCATCGCGATCAACCTTGCGGGGCTTCCGGCGATTTCAGTACCTGTGGCTAAAAATGATGAGGGTATGCCTATCGGGTTGCAACTGATTGCTAAAGCATTTAATGAAAAAACACTATTTGACGGTGCAGCGAGTATGGAAAAAGCTGTCAACTACAGTAAATAAATTTTAAGGAAACAAGATGAGAATCAAAAAAAGAGCATTAACATTTGAAGATATATTATTGGTACCACAACATTCGACGGTATTGCCTAAAGAGGTTTCTTTAAAATCACAACTTACGAAACGTGTTTCACTCAATATCCCTATCGTTTCTGCGGCAATGGATACCGTCACAGAATACAAAGCGGCGATTGCGATGGCACATTTAGGCGGTATCGGGATCATCCATAAAAATATGGATATCGAATCTCAAGCAAGACAGATCATGAAAGTAAAAAAGTCTGAAAGCGGTATCATCATCGATCCTATCTATATCTCTCCTGACAAGACAGTAGCAGATGCAGATGCATTAATGGCAGAATATAAAATTTCTGGTGTTCCAGTGGTCGACAGTGGATCAAAACTTGTGGGTATTATCACAAACAGAGATATGCGTTTTATCACCGATATGAGCTTGAAAATCTCAGATGTGATGACGAAAGCGCCTTTGGTGACTGCAAAATTAGGTACGACATTGGATGAAGCAGCAAAAGTGTTGCAAGAACATAAGGTAGAGAAGTTGCCTATCGTAGATGAGAATGGTGCACTTCGCGGGCTTATCACGATCAAAGATATCGAAAAGAGAGAGAAATTCCCCAATGCAAACAAAGATCAACATGGAAGACTTAGAGTCGGTGCAGCCATCGGTGTAGGGCAGCTTGACCGTGCAACAGCATTGGTCGAAGCAGGGGTAGATGTGATCGTGCTTGACTCTGCACATGGGCACTCTCAAGGGATCATCGATACACTCAAACTCATCAAAAAAACACTTGATGTCGATGTCATCGCAGGAAATATCGCAACAGGTGCTGCAGCACAAGATCTCATCGATGCGGGAGCCGATGCGGTGAAAGTAGGTATCGGCCCAGGGTCTATCTGCACGACACGTATCGTAGCGGGGGTTGGGGTGCCGCAAATCTCTGCCATCGATGAGGTAGCGCAGGTGGCAAACAAAGCCGGTGTTCCAGTTATCGCGGATGGTGGGATCAAGTACTCTGGTGATGTGGCAAAAGCACTAGCAGTGGGAGCAAGTTCTGTGATGTTGGGTTCAGCATTGGCAGGAACGTATGAGGCTCCAGGAGATATGATACTTTTTAACGGAAGACAGTTTAAAGAGTATAGAGGAATGGGAAGCATCGGTGCGATGACGAAAGGAAGTACAGACCGTTACTTCCAAGAGGGAACAGCAGCGGATAAACTGGTACCCGAAGGGATCGAAGGGCGTGTACCATACAGAGGGCGTATCTCTGATGTCGTGCATCAAATGGTCGGTGGACTTCGTTCGTCTATGGGGTACTGCGGTTCAGAGTCTATCCCTGCATTCTGGGAAAAAGCAGAGTTTGTAGAAATCACCTCTGCAGGACTGAGAGAATCCCATGTGCATGATGTGACAATCACAAAAGAGAGTCCGAACTACTCTTCATAAATTTTTTATTTAGGTGGTTACCATAGTGTAAATGGTAACTGCTTACTTCATTTTTTAAAAAAAATCTCTAAAATTTTCAAATATTACAAAATCTACATCACTTTTCCTCCCTAAAAGCAACCACTCGATAT
>JBEARN010000132.1:0-3114 GCA_041163165.1 Pseudomonadota bacterium | reverse complement strand
GCGGTGACCTCTTCGCTTGCAGCGGTGATGATGGCTTGATGCTCGGAAGAGAGTTTTCCCCATCTGGTTTTGTTGAATGTTACTTCTAAAATGGAGCCTGGTTCATGCCATCCTGTGTAGTAGTAAGATGCTACTTTTGAGAAGCCCATCATACTGTCAAGCGCAGGACCTACCCACTCACTTGCATCGATGGTTCCGCGCTCCAGTGCCGTGTAGATCTCACCAGCGGGTAAAAGTACGGGATTGACCCCTAGTTTTTTCACCACTTCACCTGCCAGCCCTGGCATCCGCATCTTTAGCCCTTTGAAGTCTTCTAGAGTGTGGATCTCTTTTTTGAACCATCCGCCCATCTGAGGACCTGTTGAGCCGCAAATTAGAGGGTAGAGATTGAACTTTCCATACATTTCACGCCAGAGTTCATACCCCCCGCCAAATTTCATCCAAGTGATCATCTCTTCACTCGTCAAACCAAGTGGCATCCCTCCAAAAATAGAAAAAGCAGGGTTCTTTCCTTTCCAGTAATAAACACCAGAGTGAAAAGCATCGATTTGTGCGGCGGAAGTCGCATCGAACACTTGCAGGGCAGGGACAAGGATGTTTTTAGGGTAGATCTTGATTTCGAGAGTGCCTCCACTGAGTTCGTAACAACGTTCGGCAAAACGGTCTACCCCTGTCCCTATGATGGGAAAATGGGCAGGCCAGGAAGTGGCGAGTTTGAGGGTTACTTTTTTCCCTCGATTAAGAGCTATACTCTTTTTGTTATTTGTCTGCTCGTCTCTATGACATCCTCCAAGCGCTAACGCTGTAGCACCCAATGCAGTACTTGCGATAAAATCTCTTCTTTTCATACCTCTTCTTCCTTCTATTAATGGATTAAATAGTAACATAACTATGATGAAAATGACGTGCCTTATTTGTGATAACCGTGTTGAAAATTTTGTGGATGAAAAGAGTCAGATACGATACTACTATTGCAAAAATTGTCATACCATCTTAAAAGACCCTCAAAACTATCAAGATTTCATGCAACAAAAAGCGCGCTATGATCTTCATGATAACGATGAAGATCACAGTGGTTATCAAGCCTATTTTCAACGTTTTTTAGATTTTGTTTTACCGCTTGTGGGTGTACCAACATCGGCTTTAGATTTTGGTTGTGGCAAGAGCACACTACTTGCATTAATGCTTGAAAATGCAGGAATTCCTTGTGCTTATTATGATCCTATTTACCATCAAGACACCATTCAGAAAAATCAAAAGTATGACTTGATCGTCTCTACCGAAGTTTTTGAACATCTGCATGACCCCAAAGCAGTTTTTGAAGATCTGCTGTATCGGTTGGAAGAGGGTGGCTATCTTGCTATTCAGACTCAGTTTCACCCTGATGAGATCGAGCCATTCAAACGTTGGTACTACCACCAAGACCCGACACATATCGTCTTTTTTACACCGACAACGTTTCAAGTGCTTTGTCAGATGCATGGAATGAAATATGTGGGAGATAACGGGAAGAATATAGTAGTGCTTTGCAAAGGTAATTAGTAATTGGTTATTGGTAATTGGGAGACGAGTAATTTACCAATAAACCAATAACCAGTTACCAATAACGCGAGTTTACTCGTTTAAAAAAGAGAATACTCTTCCTGAATCGTGTGGAGGATGGTTCTGTTGGCTTTGTAGATAAACGCATAATTAAAATGTATCGTTTTTAACATTTCACGTACTTCATCTTCATTTTCAAACCAGTGCGGATGGTCAATGCCGGGTATTTTGGTTTTAGGTGGGGTGAGGACGATGCTTTTGACCCACATATTGCTTTGGAGAACATACTCTCTTGCTTTTGTGATATCCGAAATATTGTCGGTAAAAATGGCTACTTTGTCACTTTTACTTGCTTGTGTACTCTTGAGTTTGCCATCGATAAACACAGGCATAAAGTGTTTGGTGTATTTGAGACGTTCGATAGAGTAGGGAAGCTCTTCATGGTTGCAAAAATCTATCACGCGAAGGAGATACTCCAAATGAAACGGGATCAGCTCTTTTTCCTGATAGACAAAACCTCCCACTTTGAAAGTCGTTCTAAAGAGGGTATCAAACACGCTATATCCATCGACATTTTTGTTCAGCATCGTCAGATCTGGTTTGATGAGTTGCATCAATTCTTTATCGGTTCCGACAAAAAGTCTGCTTTCGGAGTTGAGTATCTGTTCAAACGCCTTTTTCCAATCATGAGAGATGAAAGTGATATTGGTTTTATGCGTCAATATCATTTTGAGGAAAGTCATCTCATGTTCCAAAAGAAGGTAGAACTTTGCCTCTTTTTTGATGACGACATAGCGGATGAGTTTAAACGCTGCAAGTTGAAGATCTGATACTTTTATCCAAGCAATTTCATCATCTTTTTTCACGATATTTTCATCGTCATAGACGATCGCATACGCGCCATTTTCTATAGCTTGGTCTATCTCTTCTTGATCGGAGGAGAAGAAAAGATCGCCATGTTCTACTTTAGAATAATACACAGTAGCAGACTCTATGGCTTGCACTTTGGGGGAATTGGTCAGGGTGCCCTCTGTGAGGTTTAAAATATCTTCAATTTTCATATTAGCCTATGGGTGTTCCGGGATTTTTAGGTTTTTCAGGACGTATCATGCATAAACCATTTTCATCTTTTGCAGCAAGGAGCATCCCTTCGCTTTTGAGTCCCATGAGTTTGGCTGGTTTGAGATTTGCCACCACGCACACTTGCGTTCCGAGCATCTCTTCTGCACTGTACCACTCTTTGATCCCCGCAACCACTTGTCTAGATTCGGCTTCTCCTAGATCGACTTGAAGCAACAGAAGCTTGCTGCTTTTTGGCACCTCTTCAGCCTTGATAACGGTTCCCACCTTGAGCGAAGTTTGGAAAAACTGATCGATGCCGATGAGGGCGATTCCTTCTTCTTTGGTTTCTATTTTTTTCGCAGGTTTTTCTTTCTCTTTCGTGTCCTCAGGTGCTGCTTGTTCAAGAAGAGGCTCTTCGATACGAGGGAAAAGCGGGTCGATCTTTTCAAGGGTGAAAGTCTCAAGAAGTTGCTTTTGTTTAATGAGACTTTCCCACGAGTCGGTGTTGAT
>JBEARN010000131.1:0-3221 GCA_041163165.1 Pseudomonadota bacterium | reverse complement strand
ATCACCAAAAAAGATAGAGATGCTTTTCGTCATTGGAAAATATTATACCTTTTTGCAGGTGATAAGAAGGATAATTTTTGCCAAATCACTTACACCAGACCGTTGCTTGTAGATGCATCAATGTATTTTTCTAACTCTGATGCAATTTTTTTGAATTCTTTGACTTCGCCAAAACAGCTATTGGAAGTGCAAAGCAGGAAATGGTTGTTGGTATCATTTTTAAATAGAGTAAAGGGGTAAGGGAGTGTGTCTAAAAAGCGCAAATTTTCTTTCAGCTTTTTCTCATTTCCTTTGATGATGATGTCATCTTGAAGGTAGCGTACCACCATTGCGCTCATTCGTGGTGAAGAGATAGGTTGGCGCATGATATCATAAGAGGAAAACTCTAGTGTTTTAAAAACAAATTTTTTATAAACAGTATCGACCAAAGAAGAGAGGCTATGAAGTGCACAAAGCATCGTAGCAACTGCTGAAGGGTAAGAGGTATCATAGATATCTGCTTTGGTTTCGAATTCGCCACGTGAAAACTTCCATCTCCCTTGTTCATAATATTTTTCGATGGCACTGTTCGCAAGCTGGGTTGCTGTAATGAGATAGGTCTCATCCAGTGTACTTTGATATGCTTCGATCAAAAGATCGGCAAGATAGGCATAGTCTTCTAGGAAAGCTTTGACGTTAGGTTTTTTGCCTATCAGTGTTGAATGGTAAAGTTGAGAGTCGATATACATACTCTCGAGTAAAGCATCAAGTGATGTGATTGCTTGAGATAAGTAATGTTGATCTATACGGCTTGCTTTAAACAGTGTTTTAACCATCATAGCGTTCCATGAAACCAGCACTTTTCGGTCGATAAAAGGATAGGTACGTTTTTCTCTTTGTTTTTGCAATGCGGTGATTGCTTCATGATAATAAGGTATATTGATCTGAGTTGGGTCTTCTAAATAGATGATATTTTGTCCTTCAAAATTTCCTTGTGGTGTGATATGAAGCATTTTAAGGAGTGAAGCGTGAGCTGTTAAAGGGATATCAGCTTTCATAAAAGCATTGAGAGCTTCTTCGTAACCATAGATAAAGTATTTTCCTTCTTCACCTTCGCTATCGGCATCTGAAGCACTGTAAAAAAGTCCATTTTCGCTCATTTTTTCTAACATAAAATCGATCGTTTCAAATGCAACCGATTTGAAAAAATCGTCTCCGCTCACATGGTATGCCTTGAGATATACTTCTGCAAGCAGCGCATTATCGTAGGTCATTTTTTCAAAATGAGGGATAAGCCATGTATCTTCGGTAGCATAACGGCAAAACCCACCATCGACTAGATCTCTTAGTCCCCCTTTTGCCATCTGAATCAATGAAAAAAGTGCCATATGCAATATTTCTTTGTCTCTTGTAAGAGGATAGAGGTCTAACAGGAGATTGAGCAGAGAAGCTTGTGGAAATTTGGGCGCTTTGTTAAATCCGCCATTCTTTTCATCAAAAAGTTGTTTGGCTTGAGAAATGAACCGCTCGATGATGCTTTGGTCTAATTTGGTAGCTTGGATTCTTTGGTGCTTCGGGTCGAGAAACTGAAGAATTTCATCCGCTTTTTCCGTTAGCAACTCTTTTTCGTTGGCATATTTTTCGGCGATTACCTCTAGCAGTGAACTAAAGCTCATCATCCCATAACGGGGCTCATCGGGGATGTAGGTTGCTGAGTAAAAAGGTTTGAGTTCTTGGGTTAAAAAGAGAGAAGTGGGCCATCCTCCTGGTCGCTGGTTCATTAAACGGTAAACTTCTTGAAAATGTTTATCGATATCGGGTCTTTCTTCTCTGTCGACTTTGATCGAAACAAAATGGTCATTTAAAATTTTTGCAGTTGTTTCATTTTGAAATGACTCTTTTTCCATCACATGACACCAATGGCATGCGCTGTAGCCGATCGAAAGAAAAATCGGTTTATTTTCTTTTCTTGCTTTTTCGAACGCTTGTTCTCCCCATGGGTACCAGTCGACCGGATTATGAGCATGTTGTTGAAGGTAGGGAGAGTATTCATTTTGCAGGTGATTTGCCATTTTTGACCTTTTATATCAAAAGTTATTTAGTTTCTATTATCGAACTTTCGTTACTATTACATAATTTGGATACATAGTACTATAAAATAGTATAAAAGTTTACTATACAAAAAGAGAGATAATGGGTTATTTGATAAAAAAACTATTTGTATATGGATTGATTTTCACTACGTTTGCTTCTGCAGGCTTCGATGGTGCATTGAAAAAACAGAAATTTCTATCACCTGAAGAGGCATTTTCTGTTTCGGCAACACAGACAGAAAGTATGGTTGAGACGAAGATCACTATCGAAGATCATATTCATATTTATGATAATACACTCCATTATAGGGTTCTTACACCATCTCCTATAGAACTTACCGTAGTGAAGCCGGAAGGAAAAGAGGTAGATGGTGATATGGTGTATGAAAAAGAATTAATGGTAAGTATTCCACGTGAAGCGATTGAATCAAAAGTGACTGGTGATTATAGTATTGAGATAGAATTTCAAGGGTGTTCGGATGCAGGTATTTGTTATCAGCCTATTAAAAATACGTTTCATTTCCAGGGGAAAGAGCTCGGTTTTATAGAGAAAATTTCGAAACTGATTAAAGAAGGAAATACGGCTAAGATTGCTGATATTTTGGTGAATGAAAGTTCAGTGTTTATTTTGATACTTTTCTTTCTCTTTGGTTTATTGCTTTCGTTAACTCCTTGCATCTTTCCTATGATTCCGATTCTCTCTTCTATCATTGTTTCACAACATAAGGGAGATGAAAAACCTTCGGTATCTCAAGCATTTTTTACCTCTTTGATCTATGTGGTGGCGATGGCGCTTACTTATACGGTTGTCGGTATTATCGCAGGGTTGGTGGGAGCCGATATCCAAACAGCGATGCAAACGCCATGGGTACTGGTGTTGTTTTCTGCGATGTTTGTAGCATTGGCATTTTCGCTCTTTGGGTACTATGAGATCGCACTTCCAACTTCTTGGCAATCAAAGCTTAATAGAGTGAGTGATGGCGCACAAGGTAAAGGTATCGTAGGAACAGCGATCATGGGGATGCTGTCGGCCTTGATCGTAGGACCATGTGTCGCACCACCTTTGGGGGGAGCAGTGTTGTTTATCTCTCACACAGGTGATGCTTTTTTAGGTGGGTCAGCACTTTTCATCATGAGTATCGGTATGGG
>JBEARN010000130.1:0-3246 GCA_041163165.1 Pseudomonadota bacterium | reverse complement strand
ATTAAAAATCTGTTTTCTCTTTGCCGCTCTCGATCATAGAGATCACGATCGTATAGAGATTCGCGATCACTGCGCCGATGACGAGTCCATTCGCCAATGTGATATTTTCATAAAAATGAAAAGCAAAAAAGGCAGGAAGCAGGTGCAAATCAGCTACCAATGACCCTGCTAATAGCTCAGCAGATAAGATATTTCGCACACCGATCTTCATCAATGTTGAGATCACATTGACCGATCCAGCGATAAAAAGCGCCACACCCGAATCTTCATACAGATACGCAGCCGATGTCGTAAGTGACATCAATGTGAAAAATATATAAAAAACTTTACCCCAATTCATTTTCTCTCCTTTATCTCTTAAATCGTTCCACTCTCATACATGGCGCGCATTTTCTCTTTTTCTTTTTCACGCTTCACCTTCTCTGCCTCTTTTTCTCTAAATCCACTTACAGAAAAACCAAGCCACATCAAAATAGGTGATGCCACGAAAATCGAAGAGTACGTCCCTACAATGATCCCTACCAATAGCGTAAAACTAAACCCATGGATGATCTCTCCACCAAAAGCAAATAAGGTCAACACCACAAAAAAAGTCGTTAAAGAGGTAAGCGTCGTACGTGACAGTGTACGTGTGACCGACTCATCGATAATCGCACTCATTTGAATATCTTTAATCGAACGAATCCCTTCACGAATACGGTCAAATACGATAATGGTATCGTTCAGCGAATATCCGAGTATCGTCAAAACCGCCGCCAAAACATCAAGATTGACTTCTATGTTAAACAAAACGATCATCCCCATCGCGATCGTTACGTCATGGACAAGTGCCATCACAGAAGCAAGGGCAAAACGCCATTCAAACCGCACAGAAACATAAACAAGGATCCCGAGAATCGCCAATACCATCGCCATCAACCCTTGTTCACGCAATTCTGAACCTACTTTTGCTCCTACCATATCGACACGGCGTATTTCAAAATCGCCTGTATCTTTG
This sequence comes from Pseudomonadota bacterium, assembly GCA_041163165.1. Classification (GTDB taxonomy): domain Bacteria; phylum Campylobacterota; class Campylobacteria; order Campylobacterales; family Sulfurovaceae; genus Sulfurovum. The sequence continues at coordinate 2,249 of JBEARN010000130.1, read as the reverse complement.
AGCAAACTTCGCATCGTATCGCCGACATCCACACCCAATGCTTTTGAACTCGTTTTCGTACGGATCACCACTTCATCTTCACTACCAAAGAAAGTCACCGTAGTACCTTCATAGTCGCCATGACTGTTGATCGCTTCTCTCACTTTTTTGATAGGGGCTTTCCCCTCATATTTCACCTGGATCAACGTACCACCCGCAAAATCGATACCGTAATTAAACCCTTTACTCACGATCAATCCGATCGCAATAAGCACCATCGTAATGGAAAGCAATCCAAAACGTTTGCTTTGTTGCATCAACGAAAGAGGTTTTTTGTACTTAAAAACTTCCATTATTTTTTCTCCTCCGTTTTAATCCCAAACCATAACGATAGTTTCTGTTTGGTAATTTGAGGCATGAGCCACTGGTACATCCCGTGTGTTCCAACGATCGCCGTTAACATCGATGCTAAAATACCGATGCTCATCGTCAAAGCAAACCCTTTAATGGCTCCCGTACCATACACATAAAGCAATGTAGCGGCGATCAGTGTAGTCACGTTCGCATCCCAAATCGCCGTAAAAGCATTTGCATACCCATCTTCGATCGATTTGGCGATCGATTTGCCTTCATGAAGCAACTCTCTGATACGTTCGCTGATAATGACATTCGCATCGACTGCCATCCCCACAGTCAATACAATCCCCGCCATACCTGGAAGCGTCAATGTCGCACCGAAGAGTGACATAATCGCAAGGATCAAAAAGAGGTTTCCTATCAATGCCACATTGGCGATGACCCCTGCGATTCCGTAATAAACGATCATAAAAAGAACGACCAAAACAAACCCAAGCACCAACGCAATCGAACTCGCCTTGATACTATCTGCACCCAAACTTGGCCCTACGGAACGTTTTTCCATCACATACACAGGGGCAAGCAATGCGCCTGAGCGCAAAGCGATCGCAAGGTCATGTGCTTCGGAAAGTTCAAATCTTCCAGAAATCTGCACATGCCCTCCACCGATACGCTCTCTAATATTTGGCGCGGAATAGACCATATTATCCAAGACAATCGCCATACGTTTCCCTACACTTACACCCGTAAAATCACCAAATATGTTTGCCCCTTGCCCATTGAGAGCGAAGTTGATCACGGGTTGGTTATTTTGATCAAAACCAACTTTTGCATCGGTCAACATAGACCCATCCAAGATAGGGATCTCACGCACAAGATACTTTTCACCTGTGTTGACATCCGGAAGGATCACATCGCCAAAGCTTTTTGCCTCTTCCGCACTCATCATGTTAACCCTTGCATTACGATCTTCATCGACAGCCATCAGTTGAAGGTGTGCGGCACGTGCGATGAGTTCACGAATACGCTGTTCATCTTCTTGTGTTTTGATCCCTGGGACCTCTACAAGAATTTTCTCTTCTCCTTGTTTGGCTACGGTAGGTTCTGCAAGTCCAAATTCATTGAGTCTATTTCGGATCGTATCGACAGCTTGCTGAATGGCATTTTGTTTGGTGCGTAGCACCTCTGCCTCAGTCAATTCAAGGGTAAATTGCAAACCGTTATGGGAGAGTGTTGTCCCTTCGATCTCTTTTTGAAGCAATGTTTGCACTTTAACCACATCATCTTCATCTAAAAGCTCAAATACGACTTTTCCCTCTTCATCGACACGAAGTCCATCGAAAATGATCTCTGCATCGTCAAACATATATTTGATCGATGCAGCGATAGATTTAACCCGAGATTCGATGGCAATGTCGCTCTTGACACCAAGCAACATATGTAAACCCCCTTGAAGGTCAAGCCCCAAAGTGATCTTTTTACCGCTGTCACTTTGTGTCAAAGAAGGGATAGAAAAAATCACCCCGAAAATCAGAGCAAAGATAAACAGAAGCACGCGAAAATTAAGCGTTTTCACTCAACTCTACCTTTTTAGCCACAAAAGCTCTATCAAGTTTCACAATAGTGTCATCATTTAGTTTGATTTTGATAAAATTTTCTTCTGTTTTCACCACGACAGCTATCAAACCGCCCGATGTAATGATCTCGTCACCTTTGGTAAGACTCTCAAGCATCGCTTTGTGTGCTTTTTGATGTTTTTGTTGTGGTCTGATGATCAGAAAATAAAAAATTGCAAATAAGAGAATTAGAGGTAAAAATGAACCGATTACACTGCCCTGTTCTGCGCCCATGGAAATCCTTTTGGTTAAAATAAGGCATCATTTTAACACTTTAGAACTAACAAAAGGCTTTGG
>JBEARN010000129.1:0-3302 GCA_041163165.1 Pseudomonadota bacterium | reverse complement strand
TTTCTCCGGCTTCAGAAGCGTTTACAAGAGCCGATATTCCATTGCATGCGAACTCTATGCTTGGAAGTAGATTGGAAAAACCACTCGAGACTATGGCAGCACTCAAAGAGAAGGGAAATCCTTTGGCTTATGTAGGTGATGTTGTGGGTACGGGATCTTCAAGAAAGTCTGGTATCAACTCTGTGCAATGGCACATGGGTGAAGATATCCCTGGTATCCCAAACAAAAGAACAGGTGGGGTTGTCATTGGTTCGATTATCGCACCAATCTTCTTCAACACGGCAGAAGATAGTGGATGTTTGCCAATTGAAGCAAATGTCGATGCACTTGAGACAGGCGATGAGATCGTGGTAAAACCTTATGCTGGCGTGATCGAAAAAGGTGGTGCTGTTGTAAGTGAATTCAAACTTTCACCAAACACTATCACTGATGAGATGAGAGCAGGGGGGAGAATCCCACTTATTATCGGTAAAGGATTGACAGCAAAAGCGAGAGAAGCGCTTGGTATGGGCGCTTCTGATTTATTCTTGACACCAGAACAACCAGCTGACAATGGTAAAGGATTTACCCTTGCGCAAAAAATGGTAGGTAAAGCGTGTGGAATGGAAGGGGTAAAACCAGGTGTATACTGTGAGCCTGTAGCGACGACGGTAGGATCTCAAGATACCACTGGACCTATGACCAGAGATGAGATCAAAGAGCTTGCCGCTCTTGGTTTCGGTGCAGATATGGTGATGCAGTCTTTCTGTCATACAGCAGCGTATCCAAAACCAGCAGATATTAATCTTCAACATACACTTCCAGCATTCTGGACAAGCAGAAAAGGGGTGATCCTTCGACCAGGTGATGGGGTGATTCACTCATGGCTCAACAGACTTTGTCTTCCGGATACGGTAGGAACAGGAGGGGATTCTCATACAAGATTCCCTATTGGTATTTCATTCCCCGCAGGTTCTGGACTTGTTGCATTTGCGGGTGTAACAGGTATGATGCCACTCACGATGCCAGAGTCAGTGCTTGTAAGATTTAAAGGTGAAATGCAACCAGGTATCACACTTCGTGACCTTGTCAATGCGATCCCTTACTATGCGATCAAGCAAGGCTTATTAACGGTTGAGAAAAAAGGGAAGAAAAATATTTTTGCGGGACGCGTACTTGAGATCGAAGGGCTTGAAGATATGAAGTGCGAACAAGCATTTGAACTTTCAGATGCATCGGCAGAAAGATCAGCAGCAGCGTGTACGGTGAAGTTGAACAAAGAGCCAGTGATCGAATACTTAAGTTCTAACATCGCATTGATCGAGCAGATGATCAAAGATGGATATGATGATGCTGAAACACTTCAAAGAAGAGCAGATAAAATGAAAGCATGGTTAGCAAAACCAGAGCTAATGGAAGCAGATGCAGATGCAGAATATGCAGCAGTGATTGAGATCGATCTTGCGGATGTTACTGAACCGATCCTTGCGTGTCCAAATGATCCGGATGATGTTGCTACACTTTCAGAGATCATCGCAGATGACAACCGTCCAAAAGAGATCCAAGAGGTTTTCGTAGGGAGTTGTATGACAAACATCGGACTCTTTAGAGCATTGGGTGAAGTTCTCAAAGGTGAAGGTGCAGTGAATACAAAGCTTTGGATCGTTCCTCCGACTAAAATGGATGAGAAACAACTTACGGAAGAAGGGTACTATGCAGTGTTTGGAACTGCTGGAGCAAGAACGGAAATCCCAGGATGTTCACTCTGCATGGGTAACCAAGCGCAAGCTGGCAAAGGCAATACTGTATTTAGTACCAGCACAAGAAACTTTGACAACAGACTTGGTAAAGATACCAAAGTGTATCTTGGTTCTGCAGAGATGGCAGCGGTTGCCGCGCTTCTTGGTAAAATCCCAAGCAAGGAAGAGTATATGGCTATCGTGAACAAAAAGATCACCGATGCAAACAAAGCAAATGTATACAAATACCTTAACTTTGATCAAGTTTCTTCAGAACAACTTGAAGCAATGGTAAAATAATCTTAAAGGGGCGTTTGGCCCCTTTTCAAAAGGCTAAATATGGCTGCATTCTCTTATGTTGTACAACTGCAACAACACTTTTCAAACCATCCAAAATTTCAAAAAGCTTTCCATTATATTGTTCAAGCATTAGAACCTGAGAGTGAGATATACAAACGGATATTGTCGACACCTATAGATCACTATATTCGATATGAGCTAGAAGATGGAATGTTTGTGATAGAGCAATGTTATCGCACCAAATCTAGAGAAGAAGGATTTTTTGAATCCCATAGAAAGTATATAGATATGCAGGTGATTGTTTCTGGTTCAGAAATGATGGAGTTTAGTGATATAACAAACCTAACCATTGAAACACAGTATGATGAAGAAAAAGATTTGATTGTCTATAATCACTCTAAAGACACCTCTGTATTCAAATGCGGTCAAAACAGTTGTGCTATTTTTTGGCCAGAAGATGCCCATATGCCTTGCTTAGACTATCAAGAAAAAAATGGATTACTTTATAAAACAGTGGTGAAAGTTCCAGTTGCTTAACTTTAAATCATAATTTAAACTTTATTAAAACATAATTCTCGTTTATTAACCTGTTTTATTGTATAATTCATTATACTAAAAAAGGATTGTCAATGAAACAATTTGTGTTAGCTATCTTGATCACTACATTTTCTTTTAGTGGATTTTTTGATGCATCTGATGAAGCAAGTCAGGCAAAGGCAGTCTATGCAGAGAATGACCGTTTATGCAAAAGCTTTAATAAAAAAGTAGAGATTTATAAAAAAGAGATAGAAAAATTTAAACAAGACAAAGAACAAAATCATGCAGAAGTAAGTCAAGATGAATTGATCTTGAAAGAAGCTTCTATGGCATCTTATGAACATAGAGCTTCTATCTTCTGCAAAAAAGCGGAAGAAGCGAAACAATCACTCAACCAATAAAACTTCTTTTATTTTAGGGCGTTTTCTAAGAAAACGTCCTCTCCATTTTATTTATACAAATTTATTACATTATTATACTAGAAGAATAAATAATACAATTACTTAACCCATTTCATAATAAAAATTAATATTAAAATATTTTTGCCCATTTAATGCCTGTCCAATTATTTGCGATTGAACATTCGGATCCAAAAAAGGATTAAATATTGCACAGTTTAAACTATAATTAGAATTATTACCATATTTTTTTGCCCAAAGCGAAATTGTTTTTAAAATCCATGATGTCCTGTATGAAGAAGGCATAGAAATCCCGTTCCCGCAGAGGGATCTGCATATCAGGTCGATA
>JBEARN010000128.1:0-3334 GCA_041163165.1 Pseudomonadota bacterium | reverse complement strand
ACGAAAAGCATCTCTATCTTTTTTGGTGATCTCAAAAATTCTTTTAAAGATCTCCTTCCCATTATCATTGTTGTTGCACTGTTTCAAGGAGTGATTATCCAAACTGTGCCAGAAAATCTCCCCTCTATTGTCTTTGGGTTGACAATCGTTGCTATTGGTTTAGCACTCTTTATTCGCGGTCTCGAATTGGGCATCTTTCCTATCGGTGAAGGGTTGGCGATAGATTTTGCGAAAAAAGGCTCCGTTTTTTGGCTCTTACTCTTTGCGTTTACGATAGGATTTTCCACGACGATAGCTGAACCGGCACTCATCGCTATCGCAGAAAAAGCTGCAATGATCTCTCAAGGATTGGTAGACGCTTTTTGGCTTCGTATCACCGTAGCTCTCTCTGTAGGTTTTGCTATCGCACTAGGAGCATTACGTATTTTACTTGGCCACCCGATCGCTTATTACATCATCGGTGGGTATATTTTGGTAGTGATCGTCACTTTTTTTGCCCCCAAAGAGATTATCGGTCTTGCGTATGATAGCGGAGGTGTAACAACTTCAACTGTGACTGTGCCTCTGGTTGCTGCGCTTGGTATCGGTCTTTCATCGAGCATTAAGGGTCGTAATCCTGCGATCGATGGATTTGGTCTCATCGCATTTGCATCCCTCACACCGATGATATTTGTTCAAGTCTATGGCATCATCGTTTATTCATTAGGGTCCCCTAGCAATGCTGTTCCTGTCATGATGGAGCTAGTGCAAGGCGAAAAACCAGAAATGGTCGTCCATGCCTTTTCCGCCATGCAAATTCTTGTAGATATTTTAGCTGTGGTCAAGGATGTCGCACCTATTCTCATGGTGATTTTCTTTTTTCAGTACTTTATCATCCGAAAGCCTGTCGCCCATTTGCACAAGATCACCATCGGGATCATCATGGTGATTCTTGGACTTTATGCTTTTATCGTTGGTCTGGAAATGGGTCTTTTCCCTATAGGGGAAACTATTGCATTTCAGCTTACCGAAATGAAAAACAATCTGCTCATTTACTTGTTTGCCTTTCTTATAGGATTTTCGACCACTATGGCAGAACCCGCTCTTCTTGCAATTGCCCTAAAGGCAGAAGAGATCAGTGAAGGGAACATTAAACAAAATATACTTAGAATTGTGGTTGCACTTGGTGTGGCTATTGGTATCGCTTTAGGCTCTTACCGTATCGTTGCGGGAGACCCGATACACTATTACATCATCATGGGGTATCTATTTGTGATTCTTTTTACCTATTTGGCACCCAACTACATTGTACCTATCGCGTATGACAGTGGCGGTGTAACTACTTCGACTGTTACCGTGCCTTTAGTCGCTGCGCTAGGGTTAGGTTTGGCAGAGAATATTGAGGGAAGAAATCCTCTCATCGATGGATTTGGGCTCATCGCATTTGCCTCCCTGTTTCCGATGTTAACTGTCATGGGATACGGCATTTTTGCACAATACAACAAAAACCAACACAAGGAGAAGAACGAATGAAATTTACAGCATTGATCACCATCATAGAAGATAAAGACGAAGAAGCTGCGATAGAATCTGCTAAAGAAGCCGGTGCTGGATCGGTCACGATCCTCCACGGAAAAACGATTGGTCTTGAAGAGAAAAAAGTGTTCTTTGGGTTGACCCTTGAAGAAAATGTCTCTGTACTGCTTTTTGTTTTGCCTAGAAAAGTCGCTTTGCACGTGATGCGTGTGCTTCGTAAGAAGTTTGATCTGGACAACCCAGAAAAATCAGGAATGGCTTTTACCCTTCCGTTAAGTCACGTTGCCGGTTTAGATACCAAAGAACTACACAAATTCGAACATGAAATGGAATGCATGCTATAAAGGAGAACAACATGTTAGTAGAAAATGTAATGACCCCAAAAGAGAAATTGATTATCATTTCGCCCATGGCGACAGTAAGAGATGCTCTAAGTTTAATGAAACAACATAAAGTACGTTCAGTCATCGTAGATAAAACATCACCGGAAGGTGCGTATGGACTTGTCACATTTAAAAATATTTTACAAAGTATCGTCGCAGAAGATGGGGATATCGATCTACTTAATGTTTACGATATTGCAAGTACGCCGGCACTTTCCGTCTCTGCAAAGCTTGATATAAAATATGCCGCAAAAATGATGGTACAAAGCAGCATCAAACGTCTTTTAGTCATAGACAATAATGAACTTTATGGTATCTTAACCATGACAGATATCATCGGTATTTTGATGGAGAGTGTAGCCTAATTTATCGTATACTTAGGGAATGTCAGTCTAAACGTACTCCCTTCCCTCTGTGTCGACTCTACATCCAAAATGATATCATATCTCTTGCAAATAGAGAGTACGATATCTAATCCAATACCAAAACCACCACGTTCACTGTTAGCCCTATGATATCGCTTGAAGATATCCTCTTGAGCCTCCTTTGCAATCCCGATTCCTGTATCTTCAACCTCTAAAACATTCTGTTTAAGCCGTATAGTCACGGTATCTCCTACGTCAGAATATTTGATCGCATTGGAGAGCAGATTATCTATAAGGCGAGAAGAAGAGGGTTTATCCATAAAAATACTCACCGTATCAAGATCGAGTCTTATCTTAAGATGTTTGGTCTCGATCAACTCTTTCACATAATCAACTCTTTCCTTGATGATATCTGCCAAATAAAGCCATTCAGGCGACTCTACTTTTCCTTCAAGTCGGTAGGTTAAAGAACGATACATTACTTCAAGTCTTTTTGCGCTTGCTTCAAGTCGCTTAAGCTTTCTCTCTTCTATCCCTTTGAGTGATCCTATCGTCATCAAAATGGCTGAGATAGGTGTATTTAATTCGTGTGTGGTATCTGAAATAAATCGGTCTAAGGCTTCTATCTGCTCTCTAACAGGTCTTAAAAAAAGTCTTCCAAGAACATATCCCACAACTCCCATCAATAAAAATGAAAACAGAAGATACCAAATGATTTTCAAACGCATTTTATTGAGATTCTCAAAAAATTCATACTCTTTTAGAATAATATATCGTACGCCTAAATGGTTACTTTTATCTTCTACCATCGTATAGCCACGGTTATCTTTGATCATAAAATCTTGATCCATCATTTTGACATCTTCTATCTCTGAATAGATGATCTGTTTATTTTGATCAAAATAGGCAGCTTGGAACCTCCCACTATGAAGCTGTTTCAGAAAAGCATCACGTGAAGAGAGACTCATCTTGATATCATCATGCATCGCTTTCATGACGATGGAAGAAGAGAGCATCCGCCCTTGATACATCATCTCAAATTTCATCGCATTTTGCATCGAAGTTCGTCCA
>JBEARN010000127.1:0-5568 GCA_041163165.1 Pseudomonadota bacterium | reverse complement strand
CCCTTTTTTGATACGGCAGACAACCCTTACCCTTTTTGCTTCAGTCACATTCAATAATTGATAGAAAAGTTCGAACTCTCCATCTTTTGCAAGATAATCCACTGCGCTCTGTTCTGAACACTGTGTGTATCCACATTTTTCTTTGAGTATTTTGATCACAGCTACATTGTCTTTCGCATCGATTTGAAGCACAAGTTGACCGATCTCTACATAAGACTCTTTCACTTGCTTTTTCCCCAAAACTTTTATTACAGAGGCAAAATGTTCATCTTCTACTGCTTCTCTAGGTACGCGCGGAGCAACCCAAAATCTATCAGTATAGTAGGCTTTCCCTTGAACGTTATCTTTTGGTACATATTTTCTCATTAGATCAACCTCGCTCTTTTGCCACTTTGTGTAGTCAAATCTTGTTTTGTATTTTTCTTCATATTTGCAGACTCTTTACGGATCTTCTTTTGAAGCATCATCAATGCATACTGAAGTGTTTCTGGTCTCGGTGCACATCCAGGAAGATAGATGTCAACGGGGATAATACGATCAACTCCTTGCACAGTAGCATAAGTGTTGAACATCCCTCCTGTATTTGCGCATGATCCCATAGAGATGACCCACTTAGGCTCTGTCATCTGATCATACAATCGTCTTGCAAATTCAGAGTGCTTTTTAGAGAGTGTCCCTGCCAAGATCATTACGTCCGCTTGTCTTGGAGAAGCCCTAAAAATCGTTCCAAATCTATCGAAGTCAAAACGGGAACCTCCAGATGCCATCATCTCTATCGCACAACATGCGAGTCCGTAGGTTAACGGCCAAAGAGAGTTTGAACGTCCCCAGTTTACGAGTTTGTCTACCGAAGTCAACGCTATCGGTAAGCCAGCTGTACTGGCATAATTTACTTGATGTTGTGCCATTCAAGTGCTCCTTTTTTCCATGCATATACAAAACCAATTGCTAACAATACGATAAACAGTATCATCTCAGTAAAACCAAACCATCCAAGTAATTTAAAGTCAATCGCCCAAGGGAACATAAAAATGATCTCAACATCAAATAAGATAAACAAAAGTGCTATCAAATAAAATTGTGTCGAGATAGTATTTGGTTGTTTTGTTACCTCTGGTCCACACTCATAGATCGTAAGCTTAAGCTTTTCCGTATCCAATCGTGCCAACTTTCTGCTTACAAAACGTGCAGCCCACAAGGTGGCTGGAAATGCTACGGCTGTTAACGCAAATAGAACAAAGACACCAAAATATGGATGTTCTGTAATTACATGAGTCATATTAATCCCTTTATTTTCATCTTAATATTTCCCGTATTTTCATAGTGAAAAAACACAGAAATGTCAGAATATTACGACATATAGTATCTCAAAGATGGTTAAACTACTTTGGTGATATCGATCGTTTTTTTGATTCAGTTTTGGTATGTAACGAGATGTAACGGCACACACAAAGAAAAACCGATACAATATCAACTCAAATCATGATTGAAATAAGGAATTTCCTATGAGACATACAAAAAAAATGACAGATATTTTCTACTGGATCCTCTTCGCTGGAATCGTATTTTGGTTTGCCTATACCAAAGGATGGATACTTGCGGACTTTCCATCAATTCAAGCAAAAGAAGCTCTCATCTTGCTTGAACAAGACGAGAATGTAACCCTTTTGGATGTCCGCACGATACCAGAATACAAAGAAGGTCATTTGAGGAATGCCACACTCATTCCACTCGATGCCCTTGAAGACAACTTAGGAATGCTCGCGCAAGATAAAAATAAAAAAATTGTGGTTTATTGCCATAGTGGCAATCGATCCATCGCTGCCTCGCGCATCTTAAAAGCACATGGGTTTACTCCTGTCAATATCAAGGGTGGGCTCATAGATTTAACCGAAGCAAAAGCAGAAATCATCAAATAAATGTTAGACTTTGAACCCCATGCTTTTTTCCCCTTCAAAACTTGAACCAAGCTCTTTTTCTATCTCTTCTAAAAAATCTTGGTTTCCAAAAACGCTCTCGTCTCGCACGGCAACCTTATAAGCAGTATTTTTAATGATCAAGTTAATCTGCCCACCGGTGAGCTCATATTTGGATAACTCTGCGATATCAAATCCTTCCTCATAATCAGCATTTTCAGGAAGCATAAACTGCCACAGTCTCAAACGTTGTCTTTTTCCTGGCTTTTTAAATTCTAATTTATAGTTAAATCGTCTGGAAGGCTGAACTTCCTGCCCCTTCCGTTCTAGAACTTAAAAACTGATCGGCTTCATTCAGCAACAATATCGGATCCACTTTTGCTTTTTTGCTCAACTCTTTAAACTCATCAAAGATTTTACGCACATTCTTTTCGCTCTCACCTACATACATAGAGAGAATTTTCGAACAATCAAAGGAGAGGATAGGACGCTTGAGTGTTTTCGCCAAACTCATGGCTGTCATCGTTTTTCCAGTGCCCGCACTTCCATAGAAAATAATCCGTGCATCGATCCCTTTTTTGTCTCTAATCCCCCACTCTTTGAGTTTTTTGAAAACCTCTTTATCGACTTGTTGGATGATATTATCGAGTGTTTCTCGTGTTTTAGGATGCAATACCACATCATCTAAATCGGTTACGGGTTTAAGATATTCAAAAATTTCCTGATCTTGCACTAGCGCATCTAGTTTTAATTTCGTTACTTTTTTACTCTTCGTCGGATGGATGATTCGCTGCATCACCTCTTCTTGAAGGTAAAATGAACGGCTTACCCCTCCGAACATGTTCAGTATCTCTTCATAATCGATAATATCTTCACTGATCAGCCGAGCACCATCTTCAAGCAAAGCGCGGTTTTTGATCTTTTCATACTCATCAAAACTGATCAATTCTATGAGGGTATTCATATCTCTAAAATGCCCCTCACCACCGCTGTACTCTTCTTTCAAGAGCGCTAAAAATATTTTCTGCTCTTTCTCATCCAACTCTTTTTCTTTGAAAAACTCCTCCACGATGATCGGTGTTTGGGTGATCTTCACACGCTCTTCGATTCGTGTTGTCAACAGTGTCAACTTATTTTTCAATCGTCCGATGCTCAAAGAGTTATCTGCAAATCCTTGCTTAAATGTTGCGATTTGATGCAACAAAGAGACCATATCAAACTGATCTTGAAGGTATTCCAAATGGTCTGTATAAGGCTTCACTTCAGGAAGAAATATCTCCAAAGAACCCTCTTCTAAAAGACGCAGCAAGGAGATGCTTGGCATGACCGAGGCATTGATCAATTCTAGTTTTGAAACTTCATGTGCCTTCATTTGCCCAAAGCTCACCTGAATAATCCATCCTAGATCCAAAAGATTTTTAACTAAAGAAAGTTTTTCCAAATGGACGTATCCTTCTTTTGTAAAATTCTCTTGAAGCATTTCCAAAACAGAAATCTCTTCTAGCCCCGCGACATAACGTTTGCAAATATATTGGATCAAACGTGTCTCTTCCTCGTTGCACTTAAGCTGTTCAAAAATAGATGCTTTCGTCACATCCGTCGCTTCAATAAACTCAATTAAATATTTCAAATCTTTCCTTAACTAATATAGTGGTCAAAGTATAGCAAATATTTTACACGACTAAAATTATCCATTCTCCATTCTCAACTTTACATTAAACTTTTGCTATACTTTGTGCCATGATGAAGCAACTAACCACATTGAAAAATTTTTTCTACACGCCAGTCTCAATCGAACTGACCATCACATCAAATAACGGCTTTCACTTACGTCCTGCAGCACAATTTACCACTTTAGCCAAAAAGTATAATGCGCGTATTACCGCTCATGCAGAAGGTAAAAGTGTGGATGCGAAAAATGTTACAGCGTTACTTTCTCTTTCTTTAGAAAAAGGAGAAAGCTTTATCCTTACCATTCAAGGCAAAAATGCCCACAATATAGGTGAGACACTAAACAATCTTTTTCAAAACTTGATGAAAAATGATGCACAAATAGAAAAAATCCAAATCACAAACACCGTTTATGAGGGTACATCTATTGAAGGTCAAAGTATTTGCGAAGGGATTGCTATCGCTCCTGTTTATTTTTATCAAACCCATGAAGTTCAAAGTGCAAATCACCATACTTTTAAAGAAGCACTAGCACTTAGCCTGCAAGAATTAGAAATACTTTCTCAAACAAATACACAAGCAGATATTTATCTCGCCCAAAAAGAATTGTTGTCAACTTTAGGAAAGCAAACCAAATCGTTTGAAACATTCAAAACCCATCTCATGGAAGAAGCCAAAAAGCTTTCAGGAACAAAACTCGAAACGAAACAACAAGATTACGAGGATTTGCTTCGACGTGTCAACAAAAACCTTGGGGTTGACACTATCATAACCTATCCTCAAACCCCTTTTATCCTCGTTACCGAAGACCTGCTTCCCAGTGAAGTTGACACATTGCAACAAACCCAAGTAGCTGGTGTGATACTGAAAAAAGGTTCACTCTATGCGCATGCGTCTATTTTGCTTCGTGCTGCGAATATCCCTTCGCTGATACTCAATGCCGAGTTGAAAGAAGATGATACCATCATACTCGATGCTTCATCCGGCGTGGTTGTTGCGAAACCTACATCAAATGATTTACAAAATGCAAAACAAACATTGCAAACTATTGTCAATCAACACAAACAAAATGCTTCTGCACGTTTTGAAACAGCGATCACCAAAGAAGGGAAAACCATACAAGTGTTTGCCAACGTAGAAGATATGCAAAGTGCTTTGCTTGCGAAAGAACAAGGGGCGGAAGGGATCGGCTTGCTTCGTACAGAATTTCTTTTTAAGACTCAAAAACCTTCGCTTGACATGCAGCATAAAGCGTATAAAGAGATCTTTGCGCTCTTTGATGAAATCACCATACGAACGTTGGATGTTGGGGGAGACAAAGCGCTCCCTTACATCAAACTGCCTCAAGAAAACAACCCATTTTTAGGGATTCGTGGTGTACGTCTTTTTGAAACCCATCCTGCACTTTTGGAAGAACAGCTCCATGCCATATTTCTTGCCGCAGGTAAAAAATCGGTCAAGATCATGTTCCCCATGGTAAGTGATGTCGATGAGTTTATTCGGGCGAAAGCATTTGCCCAAAATGTCGCAAAAACGCACCAACTTGATATTTCGCATCATGCTTTTGGCATGATGGTTGAAGTTCCTTCAGCACTCTTTTTGATTCCATCCTTTAACCAAGTGGTAGATTTTTATTCCATCGGGAGCAATGACCTTTCTCAATACCTTTTTGCGACAGAGAGAACCCATCCGACACTCAAGATCGATCCTCTTTCGCCAGTCATTTTTGATGCCATTGAAACGGTTGTAGCCCGAGCAAACAAACCTGTAAGCATTTGTGGCGAACTTGCTGCAGACAAAAAAGCCATTCCGAAACTCGTGGGTATGGGATTGGTCACATTAAGCGTTACCTCCAAAAGTGTACCGCAAACCAAAGAGGAGATTCGACATGTTTAACCTACTCCAACGCATTGGCAAAGCGCTTATGACCCCTATTGCTGTCCTTCCTGTAGCTGCCTTGCTACTTCGGTTAGGTTTTGGT
>JBEARN010000126.1:0-3425 GCA_041163165.1 Pseudomonadota bacterium | reverse complement strand
TATTTTAGTGGCGGAAACACTGCGTTTCGGATTGCTGAAGCACCATATGGGAAAATACGTGCTTGCCCTGCTCTTTTTGCTTCCTATGCATCTTTTCATCACACCATTCATGCTCCTCAGCAGGAACCGTTTTTTCATCTTCACACCGCTGCGTATCATCAAGAAGTTTGGAAGTTTTTACGGTGAAGTCAAAGAGATGACTATTCATCTGGAAAACCACTACAACCACCTCGAACTAGACGGTGACATCGTTACTATCGAAACAGATACCCTCCATATCAAACCCGCAGGATTTATACGACTTGCAAAATAGCAAGCCTTCATATTCACGTCATCCTAAACTTGATTGAGGTTTTTTATCGCGATCTAAATCGTTTCATAATACGCAACCACCCTTGGGTCTACATGAATCACACGCTGTAGATACTGTGTCAAATCTCCTCTGTTAAAATCGATTTTGAGATGCTTTGGATGGATCGCCCTTGAGATCGCTACATAAAACTGGCTTGGGGCAAAGATATGATCTACATTGCATACCAAATGGTCTATGCTCATCCCTTGAGACTTATGTATCGTGACTGCATAAGCGAGTTTTAACGGATACTGAGACAAAGTAGCCAAGGAGATGGTCTCTAAAGTTCCATCTTCTTTGACTGCCATATCGACCAAATCAAAGTCGTGTCTCTCTACACGCACAAATCCATCTTCTTTTTCTACGATCAAATGATCTTCTTCGATTCTTTTCAGTATGCCTCGTTCCCCATTGACGAACTTGCCCCATTTGTTTACTGTAAAAAGAACCGGTACGCCGACTTTAAGTGTAAGCTGTTCAGAAATAGGCAACATGCTTTTCCATCCGGACAATTTCTTTTCATGCACATTCCCAAACATCTCAACATTGGCAAAAAGGATCGTCTCTTCTGTTTCCAGTTCGTTAAGCTTCGCTCTGTTTATCTGCTCTACCTCTGCATTGCGCCCATAAAGATACGTCGGTTCCTCTAAAAACTCCGTATTCCATAGTCTGGTCATATAGCGCATCACCTCTTCATCACAATTTCCATGGCGTACTTTAGAAAGAATATGGGTAAACTCTCCATCCGTGGTACGTTTCATTTGGGTCAATTCTATCACCATCAGATCAAAACGCTTCCATGCCAGACTCTCAAAAGCATAAAGCTTCTCACCAAAAACATCCGCTTGTTGCACCTGTTTTTGCACAGGAGGAAGCTGAAAAAAATCCCCTACCAAAAGAAGTTTTCCAAGATACCCATAATGCTCTAACCTGTAAGCGATCATCTCCATCAAGTCACTACTCACCATAGAGATCTCATCGATGATAATGAGATCGGTGGCTTTCAGTACTTTTTTGAGATCGGTGAGCCTTTTTTTAGCACGTTTATCCCCTGCGGCTAACTCCTCAAAATTATTGGCGATACCAAAGGCAAAAAAACTGTGCACCGTAAACCCGCCGATGTTCACCGCACTCACCCCGGTAGATCCCAGAGCAACGACTTGCTTCCCGTTTTTTCGGTATTCGCTTATCACTTCATTGGTGATGTAACTCTTGCCAACCCCTGCGCCACCGGTCAAAAAAACATTGGAATGTTTCAGCGCTTCAAGTACATCTACTTTATCACTCACTCTTTATATCCTTTATTTAAGGGTCTCATTATATCCCTTTTGAGTTAATTTTAGATACTATTCTCTTATGATATTTGATACTTTAGAAAACCTACCGACTGATTTTGGGCCACATCGAAAAGCGCCTGCGACAAAGAGGCGTTTTCGTTCCAACATGATGCTAAATCCCCTGAATCTGAAGCATCTCAACCGCATCGATGAGAGTGATGCCGATATGATCACGCTCAATCTTGAAGATGCGATCGCCCCTTCTCGAAAAAAAGAGGCGCTGCAAAACATCGCGCTTTTTCTCTCGCATCTCCAATCTTCGAATGCTTTCATCATCGTCCGCACGAATCCGCTCGATCATGGCGGTGCCGAGGAGATCGCTTTTTTAAATGACTTTTCTTTTGATGCTGTGAGAGTGGCAAAGGTAAAAAATCAGACTGAAATTGCGCAAGCGCTTACGCTGCTCGACGAAAGCAAAGAACTTCACATCTCACTTGAAACCAAAGAGGCCTTTCAAGCTCTCAGCACCCTGTGCATCGATGAACGTTTCACTACAGCAAATCTTGGAATTTTAGACCTTCTGACGTCACTAGGATTACCACAATCTTTAGTTATACCTGAAAACCCTACCATAGACTATATCCTCTCCAAATTTTTAGTCGATGCCAAAAGTGCTGGGATCCATCCTATCTCTTTTATGTTTCAAGAGTACAACGACACGGCAACATTTGAAAAGTGGTGCCTAAGAGAAAAGATGATGGGATTTGAAACGAAAGCCTGCATGGGCCCCAAACAGGTTGAGATTGCCAATCAGATTTTTGGCGTAAGTGACACAGAAAAAACACGTGCCTTGCATATCAAAAAACGTTTTGAAGAAGAAGCCAAAAAAGGGATACATGGCTTCATGGATCACACTTATGGTGTCTTTATTGATGAACCGATCTACAAAGACAGCTTGCTTATTTTGGCACAATCGTAAAGGAAACCTAGTGCGTATTTTTTTCATTGCGATTTTTTTCACTTTATTTCTGCATCCCAACAGCGATCGTCCACCCATACCTTATGATTTTTTAGCCAAAAAGGAAGTGCAAGCTTTTATCCATGCCATGGTCAAAAAGCACCATTTTTCTGCACAATATATGAAATCTATTCTCCAACATGCAAAACTCGATAGAGACACTTTGGCTCGCTACACGGGCAAATACAAGGTAGGCTCCACCAACGGTTCTTGGGAACGGTACAAAGCGCACGTGCTTGATCCTGTCAGTTTGGACAAAGCAAAACGGTTTAAAAAGAAGTACTATGCCACACTCCTAAGAGCAAGTCAAGAATACAAAGTAGATATGGATTATATCGTTGGATTTATCGGGGTAGAGAGCAAGTTTGGCGAATACAGTGGAGACTACAACATCTTAGATGCCTTAAGCACACTTGCCTTTCATCCGAACCGAATGCAAAAATTTTTCAAATCAGAACTAGAACACCTTTTTCTTCTAGCAAGAGAGCAACACTATGATATCCAGAAACTTCAAGGTTCGTTTGCTGGCGCGATGGGTGCAGTCCAGCAAGTCCCTTCTATTTTCCGAAAATTCGGGATGGATTACAACCAAGATGGAGTCAAAGATCCTTGGGATTTAGAAGATGCCATCGGCGTCATAGCACGTTTTATGCATCAAAATCGTTGGAAAAAAAGTTTGCCTGCAGCGATACCTGCAACGTTTCAAGGAAAAAGGTTTACCAAACTTCCAACAACACATCGACGCTTATTGCCACTGAAAACGATTTTAGAACAAGGG
>JBEARN010000125.1:0-6478 GCA_041163165.1 Pseudomonadota bacterium | reverse complement strand
ATGAATCACGAAGAGATCATGGAAATCGTTCAAGCATCGGTGGAAAAAGGTGCTAAAGAAGTTCATATAGTTTCCGCACACAACCCAAATGTAGGCGTCGAATGGTATATGGATATTTTTCGAAAAATCAAAGATAGATATCCAAGTCTTCATGTTAAAGCCATGACAGCAGCAGAAGTAGACTTTTTAAGTAGAGAATATGGTTTGAGCTATGATGAGGTGCTTGATAGCATGATAGAAAGTGGAGTTGATTCGATGCCGGGTGGGGGAGCAGAGATTTTTGATGAAAAGGTACGAGACTATCTCTGTAAAGGGAAAGTCACTTCTGATCAATGGATTGAGATTCATCGTAAATGGCATGAAAGAGGGAGAGAAAGCAATGCAACGATGCTCTTTGGGCATGTCGAAACACGAGCCCATAGAATAGATCATATGCTTAGACTACGTGACCTGCAAGACCAAACGGGAGGTTTCAATGCTTTTATCCCATTGGTGTATCAGCGTGACAACAATTTTCTTAAGGTAGAAGATTTCCTTACAGGTCAAGAGATACTGAAAACCTATGCGATCAGCCGTATTTTGCTCGACAACATTCCTCATATCAAAGCGTATTGGGTCACGGCTTCTATCAATTTGGCACTTATTGCGCAAGAATTTGGGGCTGATGATCTTGACGGAACGATCGAAAAAGAGTCTATTCAATCTGCTGCGGGGGCAAATAGTAGTCATGGTATGGACTTGAATGACTTTACCGCATTGATCAAAAATGCAGGTTTTACTCCAGTAGAGCGTGATAGTCTTTATCATGAATTAAAGGTATATGTTTAGTGGAAAAGTACTTTTATACTTATGATGCGTTTCTCAAAGATATCCATCAGTTGGTGGAAAAGATCGATTTTCAATTTGATGCCATCATCGGAATCGCACGTGGCGGGCTCACCTTGGCGCATTTTCTAGGGGAATACTATAACATAAGAAAGGTTTACGCTCTCAATACCATAGGGTACAACGATATTCAAAAGTTACCCAGCGTTGAGGTATTGAGTCTGCCTGAAATTACCAATGCTAAAGATGTGCTCATTGTTGAAGATATTGTAGACAGTGGAGATACATTGGCGGAAGTTTTAAAAATTTTAAAAGAAAAATATCCGGAAACAAATTTTAAAACGGCTTCACTTTTTTATAAGAAAAGTGCTAGAATCGTTCCAGATTGGGCTGTGCAAGAAGCCGATAAATGGATAGAATTTTTTTGGACATTTGATATGAAAAGGGATACTTAATATGGTATTGATGATAGACAATTATGATAGTTTTACCTATAACGTAGTGCAGTATTGCAGGGAACTCGGCGCAGATTTGAAGGTGATTCGCAATGACGAGATGACTATTGAAGAAATCAAAGCACTGCATCCGGAGAAAATCATTCTTTCTCCTGGACCTTCAACTCCTGATGATGCAGGCGTTACTTTGGATGTGATTAAAGAATTTGCGGATACAACACCGATTTTTGGTATCTGTTTAGGACATCAAAGCATCGCACAGGCATTTGGTGGAGAGGTGATAAGAGCCAAGCATATGATGCATGGGAAAACATCACAGATCGTTATCGATGCACAAACACCTATTTTCAATACATTGCCTGATGAATTTAGAGCAACACGCTACCATTCTTTAACCGTGAAGAAAGAGACATTGCCAGAGATGGTTATCCCTACTTCACATAGCAAAGATGATGGCGAGATTATGTCTTTGCAAATCAAAGACAAGCAGATTTATGGAGTACAATTTCATCCGGAATCTATCATGAGCGAGTATGGGCATGAGATGTTGGATAACTTTTTAAAACTATAAAGGGTTGTGTATGAAAAAGCAGTATTTTCAACTTACACTCTTCTCTTATATCGCAGCATTGCTATATTTAGCGATCACGACACCCATTGCACCCCATGAAGCTAAATTGTTATATGAAGCCGAAGGTATTGCATCGTATTTGATGCGATTAGGCGAAAATCTTCCGATCGGTTTTCTTGGGATACGACTTTTTTCACTTATGTTCGGTGTCTTTTCTATCATACTTTTCTATCAGCTTTCTGTAATCTATTTGAATAAAAAGGATGAGGTTTATTTTGCTACACTGATTTTTATTCTTTTACCTGCGATTGTGACGGCAACGATCTTGGCAAATGTTGCTGTGTTGGCTCTGTTTTGTGTGTTACTTTTTGTGCTACTGTACGAAAAAGGATATACCCACTTTCTCCCCTTAGTGATGCTTGCGCTTTTCTTCGTGCATGATGCTACTGTCGTATTTTATGTTGCGGTTTTGTTGTATGCCATCGCTTACCGTGAAAGTAGATTGGCATTTTGGGCATCAGGATTTGTTTTGGCGAGTATTTACTTTTCAAAAGGTATTGAGATCGGCGGGGGACCTGTTGGACACTTTGCGGAGGCATTCGGTCTTTATGCAACGATATTCTCTCCTTTGCTTTTCCTTTACTTTTTCTATACGATGTATAGAATTTTATTGAAAGAAGAGAAATCACTGATTTGGTATATCTCTTTTATAGCGTTTGCTTTTTCTTTGTTGCTTTCGATTAGACAACGGGTGTATATCACCGATTTTGCACCTTATGTGATGATAGCAGTGATACCCATGGTCGATTTTTTTAATCGCACCATTGGTGTTCGTTTGCCTGAACATCGCAAATGGTATCGATACGGTTTAAGGGTAGTACTTTCATTTTTAATGTTAAGTTTTTTTCTCATTTTAAGTCATAAAGCTCTTTTTTTATTTTGGGAGAATCCCAAAAAACATTTTGCTTATCGTATCTATCAGCCCTATTTTTTAGCCAAAGAGTTGAAGGAGAATGGGATCGAATGTTATGATGGTGTAGAACAGTATCAGTTGCGTTACTATGGGCTTACGCCATGCGCCAAATAAGCCAATTGACT
The DNA here is from genome assembly GCA_041163165.1 of Pseudomonadota bacterium. Lineage (GTDB taxonomy): Bacteria > Campylobacterota > Campylobacteria > Campylobacterales > Sulfurovaceae > Sulfurovum. The sequence continues at coordinate 3,529 of JBEARN010000125.1, read as the reverse complement.
ACCCTGTAACTGTTTCTAAAATACACAATATCCGCCATCTGCGAAGAGTTTGTCTCACTTAGGCAAAAGTCAAATCTATCTCATGATAGACTAATAAAAGTCGATTTTGGCTAAGCATTGGGATAAGTATTTTCCAAACTTTACTTATGCTTACGAAACAGTAATGGTTCAGAATGGTTCTGAACTCAAAGAAGCTGCAAAAACCAAAACTTGGTTAAATGAAAAAACATTGGTAGCGAAACCGGATATGCTTTTTGGGAAAAGAGGTAAGAATGGTCTCGTACTTTTTAAAGATGCAAAACCAGGTGATGTGAAGCTTGAAAAAGCGGCAGCATGGATCGATGAAAAAAGTTCATCAAAACAAGAAGTATTTTTCGCTTTTGATGGTGATACGCCAACAGGTGCTCCTTCTGTAGACTACTTGACGCATTTCGTGGTTGAGCCATTTACACCACATGAACAGGCCGAAGAGTATTATATTTCTGCGACATGCGTAGGGGATGAAGATGTCCTTTATATGTCGGCTGAAGGTGGTATGGAAGTTGAAGAAAACTGGGATAAAGTGATCGAAGTTTCTTTTAAAATTACTGAAACTGAAGATGAAATTGCTGCAAAAATCAGAGCAAAAGTTCCTTCAGATGTTGCCGAAAAAGACAAAGCAAATTTTGCTGAATTTGCTATCGGTTTCTTTAAGGCGTATAGAGAACTCAATTTTGCGTATCTTGAGATTAATCCATTTGTGATGCAAGGGAATAAAATCGAATTGCTAGATATGGTTGCCAAATTAGATGATACTGCAGGATTTATGATGACTGAGGATTGGGGAGATGTTGAGTACCCAACTGCATTCGGTATGGAAGAAAAATCACCAGAAGTATTGGCTATTGAAGAGGCAGACTCTAAAACAGGTGCATCATTGAAATTAACACTATTAAAGCCAGAAGCAAGAATTTGGACGATGGTTGCAGGAGGTGGTGCATCGGTGGTTTATGCTGATACGATTGCAGACCTTGCAGGTATCGAAGACCTTGCAAATTATGGTGAGTATTCGGGTGGACCAACAACAGGTGAGACAAAATTTTATGCTGAAACGATCATTGATCTTATGACAAGAAACAAAGATGCTAAAGGGAGAGATAAAATCCTTATTATCGGTGGAGCAATCGCTAACTTTACTGATGTTGCAGCGACATTTACTGGTATCATTCAAGCATTTGAAGCGTATGCGCAAAAGATGAGAGATACTGGGATTAAAATCTATGTCAGACGTGGTGGACCAAACTATGAAAAAGGTCTTAAAGATATTAAAGAAGCGGCAGACAGACTTGGATTATGGATCGATGTTTACGGACCAGAAACGCACGTAACCGATATCGTAAGAATGGCAGTAGAGGCATAAGGAGAGAAGATGGCACAATTATTTACAAAAGATACACAAGCAATTTTCTGGAACAACAACGCAAGTGCGATCCAAAGAATGCTTGATTATGACTACACGATTAAAAGAGCAACTCCTTCAGTAGCAGCTATCGTAGCGCCAACTGCTGATGCAAAATTTCAGAAATTTTTCTGGGGTCCAGATGAGATTATGGTCCCACTTTATAAAACGACAGCTGAAGCAAAAGTAGCACACGCAAATGCGGATGTACTTTTAAACTTTGCATCACTCAGAACAGCATATGATGTGACAATGGAAGCACTTGACCTTGGTGGATTTAGGGTCATCATGATCACAGCAGAAGGTATCCCTGAAAGATTGGCTCGTAAAATGAACCAAGCTGCACGAGATGCTGGTGTGATTGTTATTGGTCCTGCAACTGTTGGTGGCATCAGCCCAGGCGCATTTAAGATCGCTAACGTAGGTGGTACGATAGAAAATATCGTCAATTCAAAACTTCACAGATCAGGAAGTTGTGGTCTTGTCACAAGATCAGGCGGACTATTTAATGAGCTTTCTAACATCATCGCTATCAATGCAGATGGGATCGCTGAAGGTGTTGCTATCGGTGGTGATAGATTTGTTGGTTCAGTGTTTATCGATAACCTTCTGAGAATGCAAGAGAATCCAGATGTAAAATACATGATTCTCCTTGGTGAAGTAGGTGGTATTGAAGAATATAAAGTCATCGATGCGGTAAAGTCCGGCAAAATAACTAAACCGATTATCGCATGGTGTATCGGAACTATCGCGAAATATTACAGTAGTGGCGTTCAGTTTGGTCATGCAGGTGCATCCGCAAATGCTGAAAGAGAAACAGCTGAATCGAAAAATAAAGCGATGGCAGAAGCAGGTATTTATGTACCAGAAACCTTTAATGACCTTCCGGCAAAAATTGCAGAAGTGTATGGAAAACTTAGAGCAGAAGGTGTGATTCAAGACATTGTAGAGCCAGAGATGAATGTGGTTCCAAAAGTAAGAAGAAGCAAGCAGTTTATCTGTACGATCTCGGATGATAGGGGAGAAGAGGCAACTTATGCAGGATTCCCGATCTCTTCAGTAGCACTTCCAAGTACAGGGAAGGGAATCGGTGATGTTATCTCATTGTTGTGGTTCAAAAAACAATATCCAAAATGGGCAACCGACTTCATTGAAACGGTTATTAAAACTGTTGCAGACCATGGTCCAGCCGTATCAGGGGCACACAATGCAAAAGTGACGGCAAGAGCAGGAAAATCTGTAGTTGAATCATTGGTAACGGGTCTTTTGACTATTGGGCCAAGATTCGGTGGAGCGATCGATGGTGCAGCTGAATACTTTAAGTACGCAGACGATAATGGTCTGACTCCAGCAGAATTCTTAAACTATATGAAAAAACAAGGTGTGCCAATCCCAGGTATTGGTCATAGAATTAAGTCATTGAAAAATCCAGATTTACGGGTAAAAGGGCTTATGGATTATGCAGCTGAGTATTTCCCTAAGACATCACTTCTTGATTATGCAAGAACTGTCGAAGCATTGACGACAAGCAAAAAAGAGAATCTTATCCTGAATGTGGACGGTACTATCGGTATCTTGATGGTAGATATGTGGAGAGCACTTGGATATGCTGAAGAAGAGATTAATGAATTTATCGCTTCCGGTACACTGAATGCTTTCTTTATCGCAGGTAGAACGATCGGATTTATCGGTCATGTACTTGATGAAAAAAGACTTGCAATGCCAATGTACAGACATCCAATGGATGATATCCTTTACGATGTGCAAATGGCTGAAAAGATCTAATCTCTTTTCACCTGAAGCATGGTTATCTTACCATGCTTCACTCATTTATCTTCTTATTTCCATTTTTTATTTTCTCATTATTTTTTTTGCTTTGATTGTTATCTTTTTTACTTGACCTTAAAACTTAGTTTATTTGTCATCAAGAAACGCATATATTGCATATATAATGTAAGCGGATAAAAAAAAGTAAAAAAAAATAGAAAAAAGAGAAAAAACCCTTGACAGTTAAGAAATATTTCTCTATAATACGCGTCCACAAACACAGAGACCTTGACCGAGTTGGTGAAGAGAGTGTGAAGTGAGTGA
>JBEARN010000124.1:0-3467 GCA_041163165.1 Pseudomonadota bacterium | reverse complement strand
CTTGAACTCAATCTATTTGTCATTGCTGATGAGGCGTATCTTGCCATAGAGATCCGTGCAATTTACGACAAATTGTCCTTTCAAAAAGAAAGAGACCAAGATTTTCTTTTAAGTGCGGTAGCAAAATCTTCGCTTCCTTTTTTAGAGATCTACACCGATGATGCTCCGGCTCTTTTTGCTGCACTGGAAGCGGGAAAGAAAAAAAGAAATGTCGGAGATGCATTTAAACACATTGTCTCAGACAACTGGAAAGTAGATATGGTAGTTACATTTAACATCCGTAGTCTTAAAAACTATTTTGACTTAAGAGACTCTGGTGCAGCATGGTTTCAAATACAATGGCTCGCCGAAGAGATGAAAAAAGTCACTCCGGTCAAATACCTCAAACTCATCGATAAAAAATATAAAGATTAAAAGGAATCTTTTTGAAACGCTTCATTCTTATTGTTTTCATTACCATTTTTCATATGCACCTTTTTGGCGCTTCACTTTCGTTAGATACGATTTCATCCCATATACAACAAGGATTGCAAAAACGTATTCCCGAAACAAATAAATCTATTGTTGAAAATATTTACCAACAAACCAACTACCATCCTTTGTGGATCGGAAATAAAAATAAAACCAAAGCAAGCCATCTCATCCAAGCACTTAACAACCCGCTTTTTAATTATAAAAATAAATCATTTGACCAAAATGGGATCAAAAGTCTCTTTTTTGCGATTGATAATGGAGAGATAGCTCCTGAAAAATTGTCAGAGGCTTATGCCATATTGGATCTTGCTTTGACAAATTCTATCGTACGCTTAGTGCGTTTTATCGTTCAAGGAGATGTGGATTGGAATTTGGTGCAAACAAAACTTCAAGCGCTCCAAAAAAGCCACCAAATTGTCTCTAAATGGGAAATCTCTGTTAAGCCTTTTCCTTCCCAAGAACTTTTGATCAATGCCATCGCCAATGATGACATTTACAACTATTTAATCTCTCTTTTACCGATGGAAAAGCGGTATAGATCGCTCATAGGTATTCTTGCAGATTACCGGATGATGGACAAGTTTCCAAAAATAAAATATTATGAAGAGCTTTTACAGCTTGGGGATACTTCCAGTCGAGTAGAAGAGATCAAAAAACGGCTGCAGATTATCGGGGATTACCCAAAAAATGCGCCGCTTGACAACCATTTCGATGAAAAACTCAGACAAGCAATACTCACATACCAAAAACGTTATTTGATCGAAGAAACGGGCATTGTAGATGCGCCTACCACTTACTATCTTAACCAACCAGTCACCACAAATATTCAAGCGATTATCACCAACTTAGACAAAACCAAAATTTACCCAAAAGACTTTGAAGAAGAGTATATTGAGGTGAATGTTCCGGACTTTCATTTGCGCTACTATAAAGACGCTCAATTAGTGATGAAGAAAGGGCTTGTAGTAGGTCGCATAGACAGACCTACCCCACTTTTTTCTGATGCCTTACGTTATATGGTACTCAACCCTACATGGACAGTAACTGACAATCTTATTAAAAAAGATTTGATTCCCGTGCTGAAAGAGAAGCCAAACTATCTTAAAGAAAATAACATTCATGTATTTCAAGGCAACAAAGAGATAGAAGTGAACCATGCGATGTTGGCACCTTATGAAAAAAGCCAAAGGGCTGTTCCTTATAATTTTATTCAATATCCAGGAGAGAACAATGCCCTTGGACGGATAAAATTTATGTTCCCCAATAAATATTCGGTTTATATCCATGATACAGACAACAAATCTCTTTTATCTAGACGTTATAAAATCTATAGTTCTGGTTGTATGCGTGTAGAGAATCCTTTTGATTTGGCGCATCTTTTACTCCAACATGCTTGGAAAAAATATTCGCAGCAAGAGATCGATGCGATACTTGCGACCAATGAACCTACGACTATTACTTTAAAAGAACCTGTTCCTGTACATATACTTTATTTTACAGTGTATGAAGAAGATGGATTAGTCTATTTTAAAAATGACATTTATCTTTACGATCAAATCATCGAAGAGTCTGTCGAAGGAAATAAAAAAATGACATTTACTATACCTGAAGACCGAATGGTAATCATCAAACAAGAAGGGGAACCGCCTGCCCACTAATCAAGGTTTTTTTCTCAGCTTCACACGTTGGAGGTGGGTCAAAGAGATTGCCATGGCATCTGTGATATCTAAAGGCTTGATCTCTTTTTTGATTCCAAAAAGTTTTTTAACCATAAATGCTACTTGTTCTTTGTTTGCTTTTCCATTGCCTGTAACCGCTTTTTTGACTTGCAATGGTGTGTATTCGTAAAAATATCCCACTTCTTGAAGTATCTTTAATGAGAGCGCGCCTCTAAATTGAGCAAGCTTCAAAACAGTCTTTGGATTATAGGCAAAAAAGATATCCTCGATCGCTACTTCATCGACTTTATTTCGCTTCAAAATGAGGTCAATACCCTCTGCAAGCTCCACAATCTGCTCTTGGAGCTCTTTAGCTTTAATTTTAAGCAAACCTGCTTCCACAAGTGAAAAACTTTTTTCATTCCAAGATAGGATACAATACCCTAAATTACGGCTTCCGGGGTCTATTCCTAATATATTCATTCACACCTTTGTTCACATAGTGAATAATTTTATTCAACACTATTTAATAACGCTATTTTAGCTTAAATTCGATAAAATGTGACAAGTTATTCACATTAAGAATTTGAACTCTTTCTTCGAGTGAAAATTTATTCACACATTTAAAAATATGAAAGGTTTTTTACTATGAATGTCGGTCAAAAAGTGCTCTTCGAACTTAAAAAAGAGATCAGTGAAGTAGAATACGAACGTTATATTAAAAATCTGGTTTACGATACAAAACGTTCAAGAAGTAATGTAGTCTATTTTAATGCGCCCAATATGATTATCGCCAAATGGATTCAAAGTAAGTATAAAGATAAATTAGCCCATCTATTTGAACTTCAAAATGAAATTAAACCGGAAATAAAAATCACTATAGGTAAAGAAAAAGTAGTCCCTACTCTCAAAGAGACTGCTGAAAAGTCTCATTCAAAAAGCACCCATTTAAATCCCTCTTTGACTTTTGAAAGTTTTATCGTAGGAGATTCAAACCAGTTTGCTTATACGACAGCAAAATCGGTAGCAGAAAAACCAGGCAAACAATACAATCCTCTTTTTCTCTATGGTGGTGTAGGGCTTGGTAAAACCCATTTACTTCAAGCGATTGGAAATTACCATGTCGATTTAGGAAAAACCGTTATTTATACCACCCTTGAACAATTTATGAATACTTTTACCTCTCACCTTCGCTCTCAAACGATGGATCGATTTAGAGACAAATTTAGAGAGTGCGATCTATTACTCATAGATGACATACAGTTTCTTAGCCGTAAAGAGCAAACACAAGAAGAGTTTTTTCACACCTTTAATGAACTTTATAACAATGATAAA
>JBEARN010000123.1:0-3551 GCA_041163165.1 Pseudomonadota bacterium | reverse complement strand
CTCATTTTCAAATGTTTGCCACTTTGGCAAAGCAATATTTTTAGAAATTTTTTTTCTGTTGTCACTGTCATAACTCCACTTGCCACCTAGAGGTTTCCCGTGATCCATCAGTATGTCTAGCCGTTTTCTTTGATCTATGTAAAAGTGATGCATAAAAAGTGCGTTGTTCGGGCTGTAGATGAAATTAGGTGAGGGGAGTACCGTCAGCCTTGTCAATCGTTTCTTTAAATCTTGGAAGAGCTCAAAATCTGCAACATCGTAACAGAACGCTTCAGTGAATCCGTCCATTGTAACTCCATACGATTCAACTTCTACATATTCAACTTCTAATCCATGAGAGAGTAGATACGCTTCATAAAACTTCATACTCGCACGATGAAATATCAGTTTTTGGATGTGAAAACGGTACTGCGTAAAAAAAAGTGGTGCTTCAAAGAGATAGACCTTGTGAGATTTTAGTTTAGAAATATCTTGAAAAAGTTGGTGCGGAAAGAGGAGAAAAGGCTTCACTACCAAGGCCCTTGAAATCTGGTAGGGGTATGGAGACATTTTTTCACATGCTTTGTCTTTCTCCCTTGAACCCTTTTACGCCATCGCTTGAATGCATTGGGAGAGATAAGACTTCGCATCAGTTTTTTGATCTCATTTTCATTGAGTCCATAATGGGTGTAGATGACATCAAAATGTGTGCGATCCTGCCACGCCATCTCTACAATACGATAGTAGTCCTCCTCACTGAGAGGTATTTTCGCAAGAGGCTTCTTTTTGAGAGTTTTAAGGGCTTTTTTATCATAGGATTCATTGATGTATTCTTGCATGAATGGTTCTTCATCGTTGATATAGTTATTGATTTCAATTTCATTTAATTCTGATTTTATCATGTTAAATTTTACTCTCTGTTTTAGGCTATTGGTATATTTTTTTTGTTTATTCAAATCTATGTCAATTTGAAATATTTTATCCATAGCGTGAAGATCTGGTGGTATTTTACGATCATGACAATAGATGAAAAATTAGCCATACTTACAGATTCAGCAAAATACGATGTCTCTTGCTCCTCTTCAGGATCGACACGCACGAATGATTTTGGTGGTTTAGGCGCAACACACAACAGTGGGATTTGTCACTCCTATTCTGCGGATGGACGGTGTATTTCTCTGCTTAAGATTCTTTTTACCAACTACTGCATTTATGATTGTGTTTATTGTGTCAATCGTATAAGCAATGACAGAAAACGGGCGGCATTTACCCCTAGAGAGATCGCTGATTTGACCATCAATTTTTATAAACGCAACTATATCGAGGGATTATTTCTGAGTTCTGGGATCATAAGCAACGAAGATCATACCATGGAGTTGATACTCAAAAGCCTTGAACTTTTACGTTACGAGTATGGGTTTAACGGCTATATCCATGTAAAACTTATTCCTGGAGCCTCTGATCATCTTATCCGTGCAGTCACTGCTTTGGCAGATCGTGTCAGTTCAAATATCGAACTTCCAAGCGAAAAGAGCCTTTTGCTTTTAGCACCGGATAAAACGAAAGAATCTGTTTTCAAACCACTTGAAACAGTCAGAAACGATGCTTTAAGCCAAGGGAAAAAAATGGTAGGGATGAGTACGCAAATGATCATCGGTGCAAGTCCTGAAAGCGATTTTGATATCCTTAAACTCAGCGATGCTTTTTACACGAAAGGACTACTTAAGCGTGTCTATTTTTCAGCGTATATTCCCACTGCAACACATCAGCATCTTCCAGCACTCAATACGCCACCTCCACTTTTAAGGGAGCATCGTCTTTATCAGGCGGATTGGTTAATGCGTTTTTACGGATTTGAGTATGATGAGATTGCTACCAAAAACGATCCTTTTTTAGATGAACGCTTTGACCCAAAACTTGCATGGGCACTTAGGAATCTACACTATTTTCCTATAGAAATAAACCGTGCAGATCGTGAGAGACTCCTTCGCATTCCAGGCTTTGGGATCAGAAGTGTCAACAAAATTCTTAGAGCCAGGCGTCAAAAACGTCTCACATCAAAAGATTTAATTGCGATGAAAATTTCACTGAAACGTGCTCGTTACTTCATCACAGCAGATGGGAAACGGATAGAGGAGACTCAACTTCGTTATGAGCACTTAGAGACTCAAATGCTCGCACTTGAAAAGCCCAAACCAGGTACGCAACCAACACTCTTCGATAGTTTTCAAAGCAGTACTGGAGAGATATAGAGTGGTCTGGATTTATGATGGAAGTTTTGAAGGGTTTCTCACCGCCCTGCACAGAACCTATACCAGTAAAACTATTCCTGACAAACTTACAAAGGAAATTTCAACGATTTCTTTGCTCGATGAATGCATCACGATAGAGACAGATCTAGAGATAGCCTCGAGGGTATCAAAAAGGATAGGCAAACACTTCCCGAAAAAAATTCAGGAGCGTATGGCGCATGTTTTTCTCTGTGACGATCTCTCCTTTGAAGTGGATCTTCTGCTCTATATTAGGATAGGGTTTAAAAATCTTAATCTTATGCAAAATCTCTCTCATCCTGTGATTTATGCAATCGAAGGTTACCAAAAACGACTACTTTCTACAGTCCATAAAATGGACGCATTTACTCGTTTTGAGATGTTGGAAGATGGGACACTTTACGCGAAGATTGCACCACCTAGGAATGTTTTGCCTTTGCTTGGAAGACATTTTGTCAAAAGACTTAAAAAGGAGCGATTTATCATACATGATATCAAGCGAAGTCTCATAGCAGTATCAGATGGAAAAATCTTGGAGCTTTATCCTATCCTCGAAGCTAGTGAACCAAAAGTGCATTCAGAAGAGCTGCATTTTCAAAAACTATGGAAAAACTTTTTTGATAACGTTGCGATAGAATCAAAACAAAACTATACATTGCAAAGAAGCTACATACCATTACTTTACAGAGGGTTAATGACGGAATTCAAGGGTGAACCGACAAAATAACTTCCTAATTTATAGATAATTTAGTATTTATTATAATTAAAATAACCATAGATTATCTATATTTAAGTTTAGATGTAGTATAGTCTTACTATAACCAATCTATTTAAAGGATATAAAATGAAAAAATTAACACTATTTACGCTATTAGGAACATTTGCAATGGCAGGTTTTTTTGGAAATGAAGCGGAAAATCAAAAACTAAAAGAGCAACAAGAACAAGAGAGACTTTGCAGTTTTTACGAGAGTAAACTGGATGAATATGCAAAAATCAAACATAAAGATGAACTTGCAAATGCAACATACAACTCATATGAAAAAAGAATTTCAAATTTTTGTTCTAACCCCGCAAAGTCATAAATAAAAAGATATGCCTCTTTTAAGGCATATCTTTTTCAAATTTTTTAATGATTCTAGAGATCTGTTTGGGAAAGATTTGTTTCTTCTCTAACATATTTTCAATAGCAACCATCCCCTCATTTAAATAGTTAGATGCAATAAATTCTAACACTTCATTTGACACTAAATCAAATTCTGAAAATATGGTATCTATGTGATCAATTACGCTATCTAGAGTT
>JBEARN010000122.1:0-3553 GCA_041163165.1 Pseudomonadota bacterium | reverse complement strand
TGAACTGTAAGTGTAAGAGTCAACATCAATAGTACCGTTGTTTACGACACTAGAATTACTTAAAATATGATTTTGTATTTCAACTCCACTGGTTCTTGAGAAGTTTACGGTGTCATTATCGATCTCGTAATCGTTGTCATTGTCTATCGAAACCGAGGTATTGAGAGTTAAATCAAATTCTCTCATAGTGTTATCGTTGAAAACATACAACGCTGCATTTTGGTACCATCCTGATGGATCGTTATCAACGCTTATATAATGGTCTTGACCGTCACCATAATCAGCAGTGAAAGAATCATCATCAGCACCGTTCGATGTTTCACCTAGGTTCCATACGATGTTGCTACCCGTAGGAACATTTAGATCTACGGTGGATGAGATCTCGTTGATAGCATGAGATGCTGTAGGAGCTAAACCTACAAGCAACGCACTCACAACAAGCGATATCTTGCCGCCTTTAAGAATCCTAAAGGCATTTTTGTAATCAGGTCTAAATTTAGACATAATTTCCCCTTTTGTTTGGTTTTTTATCTGTACAGTAAAAAAAATTTTACGAAACTCATTTTACCTACCACTAACCTTAAGTTAACTTAATCCAGAGACATTTACCCCCCCCATTTAACGAAAAAAACCAAAAAAAATCATTTTGAGAAAACTTTGAGAAAACTTGCTTCAAGATGAAAGATGAAAGATGAAAGATGAAAGATGAAAGATGAAATTTTTCACTTTATGGCTTAAATAACACGTCATCCTGATACTGAATCAAGTTCAGCATGACGGATTCAGGATCTGCAACTAAATTCTTCAACTCGTTCCCACCCAAAGCATAGTAGCAGAAGAAATTAAATTAGAGGTATCCCTCTATGGGAGCAAATTTCCACCCTTTCTTTTTGAGAATCCTGATAAGCGCATGAAGGTTTTCCTTCCCATTAAAACGATCTCTGAACATAAAATCATGCATCAGTAAAATGATCTTGTTGGGACATTTTGCACAGCGTTTTGCGTAGATACGTTCCAGCTGCGCTGCGATCTTTTGGGGAGATTCGATGGGTTTGCCGTTTTGGGGGTCATAACTCCATTCGATATCCCATCCGTAGATGTAAAACCCGTCTTCGTAGAGCCTGTCATACTTAGGTGCTTCGTTTGTACGCTGGGTTCGCTGGATATAGGGATCATTGCTCGAAAAAGCAGGCAACCGAAATACATTGCGCCCTGCGAGCCTTAAAGGGATGCACGCAGAAGATGCAGCATGTTGGTCTTTGGAGAGCATGATGTCATTTTTTTTCACATCTTTGAGCAAACGCAAACCGTTGCTGTAAAACTTTCTGTATTTGCCATCCGCATGCGAATAGGTGTGATTTGCCAAACAGACATAAGAACAATCGAGTGCTTTTTCATAAAGCTTTTTGTTCGTTTTGATGTGCTTACCCACCATAAACATCGTCGCTTGAACCTGCTCTTGTTCAAGCACATCAAGGATGTTTTGCGTACCACGCAACGGCCCGTCATCGAACGTAAGAAAAACCACCTTTTCGTCTGAAGCCTCTTCAACACCCAACGCTTTGTCTTGGATATCTGTTTGGGTCTCTTGCGGTTTTGGTTGACTCTGTGGCGTAGCCAAAACCGTTTCAAGCAACACCTCCTCGCTCACGATCTCTTCTTCCACCATCGGGATCACCTCTTCCTCAAACGGACGACTCTCCACGATCGCCTCTACATTTTTTAAAAGCGCATTCTCCTCTTGCATCTCCGCCAAAGCGACAGTTGCGGTACAAAAAGCATATAATATAAAGAGGTGAATTGTACGCAAAATAGTATGCTTTAAAGTATATCTCTTAAAACCATAGCGTAATGAAGCACGACAAGATTTAAAAGAAAGATCCCCATCGAAGAGGCTTTGGAAAAAAACTTTTGGAGGGGTGTTTTCGTCGTGTGAAGGGTCTTAAGGGAGATCGCCATGTGGATAACCGTAAACAAGATGATCACCCCAACAAGGTAAAGTTTCTTACGCAACGCATCGATGGTGGGGTTGGAGAGGTCGGAAAAAAGTATCTCAAGCAGACCATTGTTAGAGATCATCACATAACCCGAAACAAGCAATATCACCAATGCCCCGACTTCAAAATAGCCGTAAATAGGCCCTACCCTTGGATACACGGCATCCTGATCTTCTTTTTTTCTCAGGCTCACACCCAGCATAAACATAAAAAAAGCCCCGCCGATCCATGCGATCGCAGCGACGAGATGCAAGTGTATCGCCCAGCCCATCACTATCCGTCCAGTTTCAATACAGCCATAAATGCTTCTTGCGGCACTTCGACATTGCCGATGGCTTTCATCCGTTTTTTACCCGCTTTCTGTTTCTCTAAGAGTTTACGCTTACGGGTGATATCCCCGCCATAACACTTCGCAGTCACGTTTTTCCCCATCGATTTGACATTCGAACGGGCAATGACATTGTTTCCGATACTCGCTTGTATCGCCACTTCAAAAAGCTGTCTTGGGATGAGCTCTTTGAGTTGGTTGACAAACGCAAGTCCTCTGTTACGCGCTTTCTCTTCAGGAACGATGATCGAAAGCGAATCGACGATATCCCCAGCCACACGGATATCAAGCTTGACTAGATTACCAGGTCTAAATCCTATCGGCTCATAATCAAAACTTGCATACCCTTTGGTGATCGACTTAAGTTTGTCGTAAAAATCCATCACGATCTCATTCATCGGGATATCATACTCAAGCAACACGCGGGTTTCGCTCAGATAATCCATCTTCACTTGCATCCCCCGGCGGTCGTTGAGGAGTTTGATGAGATTGCCCACATACTCTTGCGGCGTCAAAATGGTCGCTTTGACATACGGCTCATAGATCGTATCTATCTTTTGCGTTTCGGGCAGTTCGCTCGGATTTTGTATCTCCACCTCTTCGCCGTTGGTTTTTTTGACCCGATACACTACCGTCGGAGCGGTGGCGATCAATTCTAAGTTAAATTCCCGCTCCAAACGCTCTTTGACCACTTCCATGTGCAACATTCCAAGAAAACCTGTTCTAAATCCAGACCCTAATGCCATCGAACTTTCAGGCTCATAACTGAGCGAAGAGTCATTGAGTTTAAGCTTATTGAGCGCGTCGCGCAAATCTTCAAACTTGTCTGTCTCTATGGGGTAAATCCCTGCAAAGACAAACGGTTTGGCAGGCTCAAAACCATGGATCGGTTCTGGAGTAGGCTTTTTCGCATCTGTGATCGTGTCCCCGACCTGAAGAGAATCCACCGTCTTCAGTCCCATCACCACGATACCGATCTCACCCGTGCGAATCTCTTCTGTTTTGATGGGCGCGATCGGGTTGGGATACATAAGATTGAGTACCTGATGATCGTCTTTGGTTCCCATGACACGAAGCATTTGCCCTTTAGAGATGCTTCCGTCAAAAACACGCACCAGCGCCAATGCACCGAGATAATTGTCAAACCATGAGTCGTAAATGAGTGCTTTTGTCGGTGCTTCGCTGTCACCTACGGGAGCAGGAATACGCTCGACGATCGCATCGATCA
>JBEARN010000121.1:0-3607 GCA_041163165.1 Pseudomonadota bacterium | reverse complement strand
CCAAAGATGGTGCGACAGAATTTTTGAATGATTATCATCACATGGAATCCCTTGGTAAATGGTTGGCGTATCCCTATGTGTTGCAGATATTTCGTGGTGCTGCTTACAGTGACATCGAAGTATTGAGTAAAAATTATTTTGAGACGGTCCTTCGTCAGTATTATTTTAGTGCCTCATTGGAGATTTTGAAAGCACTTGAAAAAAACGAAATAAAATCTTATGTGCTCTCTGCAAGTGCAGAGATGTTTGTGAAAGCAAGTGCTTCTACGCTGGGTCTTCCTGAAGAACGTTTTCATGGAATAAAACAAAAAATAAAAAATGACCGTTTGACAGAAGAGATAGTCTACCCTATCACGTGGTCTGAAGGCAAAGTAGAAAAATTAAATCAGATTGTCGATGAGGTTTCAAAACAAAATCCTGATAAAAAAGTGGTTATTTTGGCTGCATTTGGCAACAGCTATACGACAGATGGACCATTTATGCAATATGTCAAAATGCAAAAACTTCCCAATGCAGCAAAACCAACCGTTGTCATGATCAATGGCGGAGAAACACCTGCTACCTACAAGAATCTTTTTATCAAGGTGAATCAGTCTGAGATTTTAGGCGCATATTGAGGACAAAATTGGTAACAAAGTTGTTAGCATTGTGTTACCACTCTGAAACCCTTCATTCTTAAAATTCTACCAATGAAATATCAATCAATTTTTGTATCAGACATTCACTTAGGCACTAAATTTTCCAAAGCAGAAAATTTTTTAGATTTTATGAAAGAGAGTGAATCAGAAAATCTTTATCTTGTAGGCGACATCATAGATGGATGGGCACTTAAGCGAAAGTTCCGCTGGAAACAATCACATTCAGATGTGATTCAAAAGATTCTCAGAAAAGCCCGAAAAGGGACGAATGTTTACTTTATCACTGGGAACCATGACGAATTTATCAGACCTTTTATCCCTCTTTTTTTAGGAGAAAACTTAAAGATTTCAAACCAAGAAGAGTATCGCAGTATAGACAATAAAAAGTATTACATTACTCATGGAGATTTTTTTGATTCGGTGACGATGACTAAAAAATGGTTAGCTGTAGTGGGAGACTATGGTTATGAATTTCTTTTGCATCTGAACCATTTTTTACAATTTTTTAGACGGTTATTCCGGGTAAAACGGTATTGGTCACTTTCAAAATATGTAAAAGATAATGTTAAAAAATCGATCAGTTTTATCACAGACTATGAGCAAGTGTTGGCAAATCATGCAAAACACAAAGGGTATGATGGTGTCATATGCGGGCATATTCATAAAGCAGAGATCAGAACCGTGGATGGCATAGAGTACAAAAACTCTGGCGACTGGGTCGAGTCATGTACAGCTTTGGTTGAAACTTTGGATGGCAAATGGGAGATTATCCACTGGGATAAACATGGATAACACTAAAGTATTGCTTTTTACGGATACCTTTTGTGACATCAACGGCGTTTCGCGTTTTGTTCAAGATTTAAGTCTGATGGCAGAAAAAGAAAACATCGCTTTTTTTGTGGTGACTTCTTCGGTCAAAACGTGTTCGCATTATCCAAATGTCAAAGTTTTCAAACCAAAATATAGAATGAAAATACCTTTTTATAAAGAACTTGATTTGGTATTTCCTTCGTATGAAGCGTTGTATGCGTATACGGAGAGCATATCCCCAGATGTGATACATATATCCACTCCGGGATTTGTCGGATGGATGGGGCGAAAAATCGCTTCAGAAAAAGGAATACCGATGGCGGGAACCTACCATACGGATTTTTCAAAATTTCTTTATAGCAATGTTTCAATAAACATACTCTATCGTATGACCAATAAAGTAATGCAGTATTTTTATAAAGATTTTTCAGCGTTGTTCGTCCGAAGTGCTTTTTATAAAAATATCGTTGAAAAAGAGATCAAGGTTCCATTTTCAAAGATCCATACCCTTCAAGCAGGTATCGATACCTATAAGTTCAATCCTTCTTATAAAGATAGAGGGATATGGAAAAAATATGGTATCCCCAGCGATGCAACCATCGCACTGTATGTAGGGAGATTGACGAAGGAAAAAAACTTTCAATTTTTGTTAGATATTTGGAAGGACTACTACAGCCAGACTTTCCTTAAAAATGTTTATCTTGTTGTTGTAGGCGGTACCCTCAACGACGACAAATTTTGCAGGCAATATCATATCAAAACCCTTGGTGTGAAAAAAGGGGAAGAACTTTCCTCTATATACGCCAGTAGCGATTTCTTTCTTTTTCCCTCAACGACAGATACCTTGGGACAAGTAGTGATGGAAGCAATGAGCTCTGGACTGCCTGTGATTGTGAGTGATGAAGGGGGACCAAAATCTCTTTTGGATGAGCAAAGTAAACGGGGTTACTCTATCAGCACTGAAGATCCAAAACAATGGCTTGATACTATAGAAGAGTTGCACTTAGATACTCAAGAGAGAAAACATTTAGGGAAAAATGGAACGAAGTTTATGGAAAGTATGACTATAGAAAAAAGCTTTCACACATTTTTTGATTTGCATCGCGATATCACTTTGGCAAAACAATAGAAAGTAACCAAATGGAACACCAAACGATACTCATGATACATGGTATGCAAGGAGGAGGATGGCAGTGGGAGAACTTCAAATGTTTTTTTGAAGAGAAGGGTTATGTGTGCATTACCCCAAATTTAAAGTATCATGCAAGAGGAGAACCTCACCCGATGCTTGGTACTGTTTCTATCAAAGATTATCTTGATGATTTGGAAGTACTTTTGGGATCTCTTCCTGAAAATACGATTTTGATGGGGCACTCGATGGGCGGACTGCTTGCGTTGCTTCTCAGTGCGAAAGGCTATGGGGGACAAACGGTTTTATTCACTCCTGCGACCCCAAGTGGCATATGGAGTATCACCCCGACAGTTTTAAAAGGATTTGCCACTTCTATTTTACAGTGGAGATTTTGGAGAAAGCCTTTTAAACAAACGTTTAAAGAAGCGCACCATACCGTACTCAAAGGGCTAAGTGATGAAGATGCAAGAATGTTTTATGACTATTTTTCCTATGAATCTGGACAGGCACTGTTTGAAATAGGGCTATGGTTTTTGGATAAAAAGAAAACGACTCGCGTAGACAAAAAATCTTTAACGCATCCTATTCTTACTATTGGTGGAGTAAAGGACAATGCCATTCCTATAAAGTCCACGCGCAAAATGGTACAACAGTATGAAATGACGTATTGGGAGTATCCGGAACATTCCCATGCCATTTTGGGAGAAAAAGGTTGGGATGCCATCGCATGGCGCATACAAAAATGGCTTACAACATAAAAGTGAGCTCAATCTTGTTATGTAATCAAAATGTTACCAAATTTTTTTATACTGTTTGCGATTAAAATCGAATACAACTTTTCATAAAAGGAAACACAATGACATTGAAAAAAATCGTTCTTGCAGCTGTAGCTGCTTCTGTAACGCTTTCATCGGCAAATGCTGGTGCACTTACAGGTAGAGGAGCATCTTTCCCTGGGCCAGTGTATAAAGCATGGACATCAAACTACTTCAAAACAACAAGTAATATGGTGAACTATACGCCAACG
>JBEARN010000120.1:0-5793 GCA_041163165.1 Pseudomonadota bacterium | reverse complement strand
GGATTCATGCTAGCATCTTTGACACGAGCATTGGCTTCTAGAGAGATTTTCATCGCTTCGCTGATAGTCGTAGTGTTTTTTCTT
Source organism: Pseudomonadota bacterium (assembly GCA_041163165.1). GTDB lineage: Bacteria > Campylobacterota > Campylobacteria > Campylobacterales > Sulfurovaceae > Sulfurovum. The sequence continues at coordinate 5,709 of JBEARN010000120.1, read as the reverse complement.
TTGCTTTTGTTTTTGTTGTTTGGTTTATGACGGTTGTTATGATTTGGCTTATTGCCCGGTTTTTGATTAGGATTTGTAGCCGTTTGCCCCTCTTGGGTATTTTGAGTTTTTTGGAACCCCTCCCCTCTGTTCCCTTCAGGACGCGTGTTGCCATTGTTTCCTTCTCGGTTAGGGTTTGGCTTTCTGTTAGGGTTTTGCGAACGGTTTTGGTTTTGTCTGTGTGGGTTAGGCTTTCGCTCTCTTGGTCTATCCGAGTTGGGTGTTCCTTGACCTTGATTTTGAGGTCTTTCGTTGTTTTGATCGTTGTTCATCTAAAGTATCCTTTAATTCATTATATATACGATGATAAATAGATGTCTCAGCTTCATGAGGGCGCATATTGGCATCAAGAGCCAATTGTGCAAAGAGCATATCAACCTTATCTTTAGGAAAGACCGTCGTGAGATTTTTGGAGAGCTTTTTGCGTGGTTGCGAAAATGCAACCTTTAAGAAAGCTTCAAATTTCTCATCATTAAATGACCGATCTTTCTGTATTAAAAGCACTGCAGAAGTGACATTAGGAGGAGGGACAAATGCTTCGGCTTCTACCTCGAAGCAAAGTGTCGCCTTTCCTACTGTTGCCGCAAGAACAGAGAGCGCAGAAAACGCTTTTTGTTTTACGTTGGCAGCAAACTTTTCAGCTACTTCTTTTTGAACCATTACCAAAATCGCTTGGCAATATTCATCTTTCAATGCTTTTAAAATGATATGGGTTGCGATATAATAGGGTAGATTCGCTACCAAATGATAGGGTTCATTCAGTAGGTTTTCAGACTCCCAACGCTCAAGCACATCCCCGCACCGCAACTCAAAATTCCCATGTTCTATAGAAGTTTTAAACTGTGTTGTGAGATGCTCACATAATCTTTTATCAACCTCAAATGCTGTGACATTTCGAACTTTTACAAGCTCTTTGGTTAAATCACCTAAGCCAGGCCCAATTTCCGCTACGTGTAACTTCTCTTTGGGCATCGCTTGGATGATTTTTTCAAGATATTGGCGATCTTTTAGAAAATTTTGACCAAACTTCTTCTCTGCGAATTCGGCTAAATTTTCAATAATCATACTATAATATACCTTTATACTCTATGCTAATCAGACGTTTGGTATAATTTTATCATAATTTTAAAGGAAAGATGGCTGATTTATGGATTATTTTGCAAAACGTATCATACCTTGTCTTGATGTAAATGATGGACGGGTGGTAAAAGGTGTTAATTTTGTGGGTTTACGTGATGCGGGTGATCCTGTGGAGGTTGCCAAACGTTATAATGAAGAAGGGGCAGATGAAATCACCTTTCTGGATATCGGCGCAAGTCACGAAGGTCGCGATACGATTGTAGATGTGGTAAAAAAAGTAGCCCAGGAAGTCTTCATCCCTCTCACTGTCGGCGGAGGAATACGTCAGCTTTCTGATATCTATAATTTACTGAATGTGGGATGCGATAAAGTAAGTATAAATTCTGCAGCGATTCAAAATCCAAGGTTTATTGAAGAGGGAGCGAAGCGTTTTGGCTCACAATGTATCGTGGTAGCGATTGATGCGAAAAGGGTTGGAGATGATAAATGGCATATTTTTACCCATGGCGGCAGAAAAGATACAGGAATTGATGCTCTGGCATGGGCAAAAGAAGCCTATGAAAGAGGAGCAGGAGAATTGCTTGTTACCTCCATGGATGCAGATGGAACAAAAGCAGGATTTGATAACGCATTAAACAGAAAGATAGGAGAGTTAGTTAATATCCCTGTGATCGCAAGTGGTGGTGCCGGTACGATGCACCATATCGAAGAGGCTTTTACGATAGGTCATGCTGATGCGGCGCTTGCCGCCTCTATTTTTCATTTTAAAGAGATTGATATTATGGAGCTAAAAAGATATCTTATGGATAAACATATTCCGGTGAGAATATAAATGATCATTTGTGCAGGGGCAACAGAACAGTTTGATTTTGCTACACCGGTTGGTATAGGGCTGATCGATGTGACTTTGAATGCAACAAAGATTTGCATGACGCATCCGCCCAAATCGCTTTTTTTTGTTGGAACAGCGGGTTCTTATGGGCAGAAAAATATTTTTGATATTATCATTTCTCAAACAGCAGTTAATATCGAAAACAGTGCTTTATGGGGGAAATCGTATACACCGGTATCGAACAAAATTTCTTTTGCTGATGTTGATGTTTCACGTGAAACAGTGATCAACTCTTCAAATTATATTACAACAGATTATGATACCTCAAAACATTATCTTGAAAAAGGTATAGAGATAGAAAATATGGAATTTTATGCTGTATTGAAAGTGGCAAAAGCATTTGGAATCCCTGCCAAAGGGATTTTTATCGTAACAAACTATTGTGATGAAAATGCCCATAATGATTTTCTTGCTAATCATGAAGAAGCAATGGACAAAATTACGCAATATATAATAGAACAAAATTTAATTGAGAACAATAATGAGTAAAAAAATATTACAAGATTTTACGAAAGAAGAATTATCTGAGGTGATTCATCCTTCATTTCGTGCAAAGCAGATATACCATTGGATATATCACAAATATGCCAATTCTTTTGACGAGATGAAAAATTTACCTAAAGAGATGAGAGACAGTTTGGAAAAAGAGTATACGGTTGCGCCACTTAAAACAGTCATGGTCCAAAATTCAAAGGATGGAAGCCGTAAATACCTGTTTCAATTGCACGATGGACATACGGTAGAAGCAGTATTGCTTTTGATGAAAGATAAAAGCTATTATGAAGATGGTTCTTTAAAGCATCAGGAGCGTTATACAGTCTGTATTTCCTCCCAGGTAGGGTGTAAGGTAGGGTGTGCCTTTTGTTTGACTGCAAAGGGCGGTTTTGTGCGAAATTTGACTGCTGGTGAAATCGTTGAGCAGCTGCGGATGATCAAACAAGACAATACCATAGATGCCAACCGACGTGTCAATATCGTTTATATGGGAATGGGAGAGCCTCTTGACAACCTTCCGGAAGTGGCAAAGTCAGTAAAAATTTTCGCAGATTCTGAAGGAATGGACATTGCACCACATAGGCAAACGATCTCCACTTCAGGCTTAAGCAGTAAGATTGAAAAGCTCGGGGAATTGGACTTAGGTATTAATTTGGCGATTTCCTTGCACGCCGTGGATGATGCATTAAGGCAACAGTTAATGCCCATCAACAAGGCATACAATATCGCCTCGATCATTGATGCAGTAAAACGATTTCCTGTTAATGACAGAAAACGGGTAATGTTTGAGTATCTTGTCATTAAGGATGTCAATGATGATATTGGTTCAGCCAAGAAGCTTTTGGTTCTTTTGGATGGGATTAAAGCGACTGACGCAAAGAGGATTGCATTGTACGATACGGGAATCTAAGGGGCTAGATATTTCAGCTGCATGTGGGCAGTTAAGAGAACAAGAATTAGAAAAAGGTAAATGATGTCAAGTGTAGATATGTTTTTATTGGGAATTATTGTGGTGGTTACGGTTGTAGGGGTTGGTTGGTTTATGTATGATTCAAGAAGATAAAAAGCATAAATTTATTATTTTCTGAATAATTAGCCTATGTTTAGGTATTAAAAATCCGTTGATTTTTCTTGCAAATGAGGTTTTTCATTTCCGCAAAATTCTCTTTGCTTTCAATATAAAAACGTTGTTTCATGTTAAACGATAAGCTTTGGGCATGTAGCATGAGCCTTTGCGCGCCTGTCTCTTTAAAACGAGCTTCAGAATCCAGTCTATCTTCTAGGTAAGCAGTAGCAGTTTCAAACGAAGTGCCGTAAAGTGGGTCTCCTAAAATAGGATGTTTCACGTGAAACAAATGGATTCTAATCTGATGAGTTCTTCCTGTATGTGGATAACACGCAAGCAAAGTAGCATCTAAATCAGCATGATACGCAAGTGGCGTAAAATCTGTATGGGAGGCTTTCCCTTTTTCAGAAATGAAAACCTTATGTTTTGTATTTGTGTAATTATCGTTTATTTTGATAGGTTCATGCGAAGAGAAAGGTTTGTCGACTTTTCCATCGACCCAGGCTAGGTATGATTTTTGTATAGTTCTATTTTCAAATGAGCCTTTCAAATATGTTTCAGAGCCTTTATGTTTGCTTGCCATGAGTAAGCCAGAAGTCTCCTGATCGATACGATGAACAGCGTTCGCTTTATCCCCTCCAACATAACGGATCTCATCAAGCAAAGAGTACGGTGTTTCCATCGTTTTAGGATGCACAAGTGTCCCAGATTTTTTTTCAAATATCATAAAGTCTTTGTTGTGGAAAAGAGGAGTATTTCCATTTGAATGGGGTTTAAAATAGACAATTTCTATATTTCCTTCTATGGAATCGCCCGAGTGTACTAGAGACATTCCATCGATGAGTAATCGCCCTTTTGAAATGAGACGTTGGGCTTCACCTTGGGTATAATGAAAAGTATGCATAAGATATAAAAAGGCAGGCATTTTTCGAGAAACAATGAATTTTTCTTTGACAAATGGCATAATTGTTTCACCTTCTTATAACTGCGATTAGGGTAAAATTGTATCTAATTTTTGCAGAGATAAAGGTATAAAATGGTTGAAAGATATGCACGTGAAGAGATGACAAGCAAGTGGACGCAGCAGGCAAGATATGCGGCTTGGCTTGAAGTGGAAAAAGCCGCAGTCAAAGCATGGAATAAGTTGGGACTGATCCCTGATGCAGATTGTGAGAAGATTATCAAAAATGCGACATTTTCGGTAGAAAGAATTGAAGAGATTGAAGCCGTAACGAAGCATGATTTGATTGCATTTAACACAAGCGTTGCAGAGTCTTTAGGGGAAGAGTCACGATGGTTTCACTACGGCATGACATCAAGTGATGCTGTTGATACTGGTGTGGCCCTTCAGATGAGAGACTCTTTGAAAATTATCATCGAAGATGTAAAGATGTTGATGGAATCGATCAAAATCCGTGCTCAAGAGCATAAGTTCACACTAATGGTAGGGCGTAGTCATGGTATTCATGGTGAACCGATCACTTTTGGTTTAACGTTGGCGGTATGGTATGATGAAGTGGCAAGACACCTAAAGAATCTTGAGGAGACGATGGAGGTCATTTCCGTAGGACAGATTAGCGGCGCTATGGGAAACTTTGCCCATGCACCACTAGAGCTCGAAGAGTTAGCGATGGCAGAACTTGGGCTTAAACCTGAACCTTGCTCAAATCAAGTGGTTCATCGTGACCGATATGCAAGACTTGCAACTTCGTTGGCACTTTTGGCTTCTTCTGTTGAAAAATTTGCGGTGCAAGTGAGACATTTGCAAAGAACAGAAGTGTATGAAGCAGAAGAATATTTTGCAAAAGGACAGAAAGGTTCGTCTGCAATGCCTCACAAAAGAAACCCTATTTTAACAGAAAATATTACGGGGCTTTGCCGTATGATAAGAGCATATGTGATACCAGCGATGGAGAATGTCGCGCTCTGGCATGAAAGAGACATCTCTCATTCTTCTACAGAGCGTTTTTGGTTGCCAGATGCCTTTATTACAACAGACTTTATGCTACATAGAATGAATAGTGTGATTGCAAACCTTACTGTGATGCCCGAAAATATGATGAAAAATCTTAACCTTACGGGAGGGCTTGTTTTCTCTCAAAGGGTCCTTTTGGAGCTTCCAAAAGCGGGCGTAAGT
>JBEARN010000119.1:0-3662 GCA_041163165.1 Pseudomonadota bacterium | reverse complement strand
CCGACAATGTAGAGCAGTTTTTAGAAGAAGAGAACCCTGCCCTAATGATCGTAGATCGTAACCTTCCTGGGATGGAAGGGAGCGAGTTTGTTACCTATTTGAAAGAAATGGGGTATGAAATACCGACTATTTTTCTTACAGCCAAAGATCAAGAGTCCGATCTTGAAGAGGGATTTGAGGCAGGATGTGACGACTATATATGCAAACCTTTTTCGCCCAAAGAACTCGCATTAAGGGTCAAAGCACTTCTGAAACGTTCGGGGGCACTCGCCAAACAAGAACGGATCAAGTATAAAAAACTTTTTATGAATCTTGAAAATAAATCATGCAGCGTTGAGGGTAAAGCAGTCGCTTTGACAAACTTAGAGTTTAATTTGTTGCATACGTTTATCAAGCATGTTGACAAAGCATTGACAAGAGATTTTTTACGCGATGAGGTATGGGGTGTTGAAGGCGAAAAGATCAATGACAATGCGATCAATGTCGCTATCAACCGACTTAAAAATAAAATAGATCCCCAAAATCAAGAAAATTATTTTTCACCTGTATGGGGGGTAGGATATAAATTTTCTTAGCGAGTACGATACGCTAGATTTTACTGCAGAACTTCTCTTTTAGTTCATTGTAATGGACAAAAGTTTGCACTTTATGCCCCTCTAGTTCTTTTAATGATACTTTATTGGCTTCTTTATAATCCTCTATTTTCTTTTTGTACACTTCACACAGCTGATTGTGATCTATTTTATAGTGTGTACTTGAAAAGAGTGATGAGGTCAATACAACGATACTCATAAATGCTACAGTTACTATTTTTAATACGGTTTTCATATTATTTCCTTTTGATTTATATAATTTATTATAATTAAAATAATAGCAAATAGTTATAACATTATGATTACATTTTAATCAGTTTCATTTTTTTGCGCGAGCATATGACAATTTGACATATTCTGTTTTAGATTTTCGCCAAAAAAGGTACACTACCAACATGAGTAAATTAAAAATTCTTAAAGAGTATTTTGGTCACAGTGCATTTCGTTCTTTGCAGGAAGAGGTGGTAGATGCGATTTTGGCAAAACAAGATGTATTGATGATACTACCTACAGGAGGAGGGAAGTCTCTTTGCTATCAGCTTCCTACACTTTTAATGGATGGGGTGACAGTCGTGATCTCTCCGTTGTTAGCGTTGATGCATGACCAAGTGGTGGCACTGAAAGCCAATGGCATTTCTGCGGAGATGCTCTCTTCGATGCAAGATGCGGAAGAGAGTTTGCAGATAGAAAAACAATTAAAAAATGGAACAGTAAAATTGCTTTATGTTGCACCTGAACGGTTGAACAATCGTTATTTTTTGCAGATGTTGCATCAACTTCCGATCAATTTTTTTGTCATCGATGAAGCGCACTGCGTGAGCGAATGGGGGCATGAGTTTAGAGAGGATTACCGGAAATTATCTATTCTGAAAGAGCAGTTTTCATCGACACCTATCGCTGCATTTACTGCTACGGCAACCCATGCGGTCGAAAAAGATATCGCAAATCAATTGCGTCTTAAGGATCCAAAACGGGTTCGAGGTTCTCTTTTCCGCGAAAATCTTACGATTCATACCAAACATCGTATCAAAGAGGGAAGAGAACAACTGATGGAGTTTTTAAGCCTTCATCGAGATGAATCAGGAATTATCTACACCCTTTCTCGCAAATCGACAGAAGCAGTAGCACATTTTTTACAAAAAAAAGGGATCAATGCACGGGCATTTCATGCTGGGTTGTCAACCCAAGAGAAGAAAGATACGTACGCAGATTTTGTTGCCGACAAGGTTCAAATAGTGGTTGCTACGATTGCTTTTGGTATGGGGATAGACAAGAGTAATATACGTTTTATTGTCCATATGACCATGCCTAAAACGTTAGAGAATTATTATCAAGAGATCGGACGTGCAGGAAGAGATGGGCTAGAATCTGAGACATTGCTTCTTTTTGCTGCACAGGATACCCTGCAGCAGAAAATGTTTATAGAAGAACTACCTGAAAGCAGGTATAAACAATATGCATTTGAAAAACTTGAAAGTATGGTGCGCTTTGCTCACTCTGAAGGGTGTAGGCATCAAAGCATCGCAGCATATTTTGACGACCGGATAGAGCCTTGTGGTGACAAATGTGACAACTGCAGAGATCCGCAAAGTGAAAAGATCGATATCACAACCGCTGCACGGATGTTGCTATCGGCGGTCGTGCGGACAGACCAACGTTTTGGATTGCACTATGTCATTGATGTGTTAACAGGGAGTAAAGAGCAGCGTATCTTCCAAAATGGACACGACACACTTTCGGTGTATGGTATAGGAGAAGAGTATACCAAGGCGCAGTGGTTGACGATAGGTGACAAGCTTTTAGAACTCAATGCGCTGGAGATAGGGCAGTTCAAAGTGCATCATTTGACATCATTTGGAGTCGAGGTGTTAAAAGGGGAGCATACGATACAACTTAAAAAAGAGAGACTTTCTGTGCAAAAAGCTTCGAAGATACAACAGACAAATGATTTGGATGATCATGGTGCTCAGATGTATGAAAAGCTTAAAAAATTGCGTATGCAGATCGCTTCAGAAAAAGGTATTCCGCCTTATATTGTTTTTTCAGATAAAACATTGAAAGATTTAAGTATGAAAACACCTCAAAGTAAAGAAGAGATGTTGGAAGTGCATGGAATAGGTGAGGTGAAGTATGAGCGTTATGGTAGACCATTTTTGGAGCTTTTACATGAGCACTAAAGAATTGTGCGGGATCGATGAGGCAGGAAGAGGTCCTCTCGCTGGTTCCTTGGTCATTGCGGGTGTCGTTTTAAAGTCTCCTATAGAAGGTTTGATGGATTCAAAAAAACTCACGGAAAAAAAACGGGAAGAACTTTATGAACTTGTTATGCAAAATGCAGAGTATCATATCGTCTCTTTTTCTGCCAATGAAGTTGATCAATGTGGCATCTCTCAGTGTTTACAAAATGGTTTACAGCAAATTCAACATCATCTTCCCAACAGAGAGTATTTGTTTGACGGCAATAGTACCTTTGGGGTAAAAAATATCACGACAATGGTGAAAGCCGACACGAAAATAGCGCAAGTGAGTGCAGCGAGTATCTTAGCGAAAGTGACCCATGACAGAGAGATGCATGAGATCGCAAAAGAATATCCAGAATATGGGTTTGAAAAACATAAAGGGTATGGGACAAAAGCTCATTTGGAAGCGATCTTGCAGCATGGTCGATGTAAGGCACACCGACATACATTTAGAGTAAAAGGGTTAGATTAAAGTTCTACAGGTTTATCGTTGACTATGAGCGACCCATGATCGATATGGATATCATAAACACGTTGTTCATCTTCTCTTTTTGGGCGGTACATCATATAAAACAACATCGTTTCAGGGTCTTTTTTAAGATACTCAAGAAGCTCTTTTTCGATGGAAAGATGAATCATCCCCTTCATTTTTTCGGCACTTTCTTTTGGTTGTGCGATCGCTGCATGGATATCCAAAGAAGGTTCTAAATTCAAGGTAGAATGAAGAGTAAATCCAGGGAGTATTTTGCCTTTGAATTCCATCGTTTCAACGGAAAGATTTGGTATATCAACATGAACTTCTTGAGAAAGTGTGTGATTGGATTTTAGG
>JBEARN010000118.1:0-3700 GCA_041163165.1 Pseudomonadota bacterium | reverse complement strand
AAATGTGGCGCGATGCTGCTGCAAAGCTTCAACCGAATGGTTGTCTTTGATATTCATTCGCAAAAGCCGATTTTGCTGCAAATCGGTAAAAAGTTCTGCACTTGAGCGAAACAACAAACTCTCTTCAAAAACACGCTTATGCCACTCCCACTCTTTATGCATCGAAAAGTGGGTTTTCAAATAGTGTTGCATCCACCCTTTAAACTGAAACGACTTCAGTCCCTCTAATGCGTAAAACTCTTTGTACGCACGATACCCCATAAAAAGTTCATCACTTCCGTCCCCAGTGAGGACGACTTTAAATCCTTTCTTTTTCACCGCTTGCATCAAAAAATAAAGTGGCACCATGGCAGGATCGGCGATCGGTTCATCCAAAAGTGCTACCACCTCATCAACCGTATGAAAAAAATCCTCTTTTTTCAAAAGGATTTCATGATGCCGTGTGCCTAAATGTGTTGCGACGGTTTGCGCAAATGGTCGCTCATCATATTTTTCGTACCCCTCATACCCTAGGCTAAACGTATCGATCTTCTGATGTTTCGCAACCATCGCCGACACCAAAGAAGAATCAACTCCGCCAGAGAGCAAACACCCAAAAGTAACCTCTTGAGGGATGCGCAAAGAGATAGACTCCAACAGTGCTTTTTCAAGGTTTTCGACCGCGTCTTCATCACTATGGACCACTCCCTTTTCTTCCAAGAGCTGATCATATACATGACAAGAGAGCTCCTTGTCGATTCTAGAAAAACGAACCATCTCCCCTGCATTGACCTGAAAAATATTCCGGTCGAAGGTGCAAGGAGCCAAGACTGTCTGAAAGGAAAAATACGTTGGTATCTTTTGCTTCTCAAAATGCCACGGAAGCACAGCATGGATCGCTTTCATTTCGCTAGCAAAAATAAAACGGTCTTCATCTAGGGCGTAAAAAAGGGGCTTTTTGCCAAAAGGATCTCGAAAGAGTTTGACCTCCTCTTTTTCTATGATCGCGATCGCAAACATCCCCCGAAGATGATGCACAAAGTCATCTCCCCAATGCTCGTATGCAGCATGCAAAAGGGCTATCTCGTTCGAAACAGATATGTTTAAGGTTTCTGCCAGTGATTGATAGTTGTAAATCTCACCATTAAAAAGGATTGTGCGATGGTCTTCCCTATGATAAGAAGATGTATCTTGGTCTACCCCCGTAATGGCAAGCCTGTGAAGTCCCAAAAATGTCTCCCCATCCTCAAAAACAACCTTATCATCCGCACCTCTATGAGACAAAAGTTCGAATGCCTGAAATGCTTTGTGCGTCTCATGTCCTCCGATCATCCCAAAAATTGCGCACATTCGTTCTACCCTTGCGTTGAAAGTCATTTATTTGGGAAATTATACTTAAAAACCAAATGCCATTCCTAGTTTTCTATTTCTAATTCCTAATGAACTTGTGTTACAATGCCACAAATTATCTCTATAAACAAAGTAACACTATTATGAAAAATCTGATTATCGTCGAGTCGCCTGCCAAAGCGCGTACCATCACCAACTTTTTAACAAAAGAGTATAAGGTCATCGCCTCCAAAGGTCACATCAGAGACCTTCCGGAAAATACTTTTGGCATCACGATCGATGACGTTACTGGAGATCTCATCCCCAAATATTCCATCCCTAGAGATGCCAATCCAACGGTCAAAGAGTTGAAAAAACTCGCCAAAGAAGCCGAAACTGTCTTTATCGCGACCGATGAGGATCGTGAAGGGGAAGCGATAGGCTACCATATCGCCGTAGCGATCGGGAAAGAACCTACGGAACTTCCCCGCATCGTTTTTCACGAAATCACAAAAAATGCGATAGAGCATGCTTTAGAAACGCCGCGAAAAGTCGATATGAATTCTGTGGATGCGCAACAGACCCGAAGGCTGCTTGACCGTATCGTAGGATATAAACTTTCCCCGCTCCTTGCAAGCAAGATCCAAAAAGGGCTGAGCGCAGGAAGGGTGCAAAGCTCTACTTTGAAATTGATCGTCGATAAAGAGCGCGAGATCAAAGCGTTTGTCCCTGAAGAGTTTTGGACTATCAATGCACTGTTTGAGAAAGAGATTGATTCTTCAATTTATGATTATAATGGGCTCAAGATCGATAAGCTGACCATTAAAACAGAAGAAGATGCACAGGAGATCGTCAGTGCCGCCAATAGTGAATCTTTTGTCGTAGAATCACTTGAAAAAACCACCCGAAAAACCAAAACACCTCCGCCATTTATGACCTCCACCCTTCAGCAAACCGCTTCGACGCAACTAGGATTTTCTCCTAAAAAAACGATGATGGTAGCACAAAAACTTTATGAAGGGGTCAAAACAAACCAAGGCGTGATGGGAGTCATCACTTATATGAGAACCGACTCCCTCAATCTTGCGAAAGAAGCCATCGTTGCTGCGCGAGAATACATCGATGAAACATTTGGGAAAAAATATCTCCCTGCCAAAGCAAAAAATTATGCAACCAAATCCAAAGGGGCACAAGAAGCCCACGAAGCAATACGTCCGACAATGATTACATTCGATCCTAAGCTTGCGGCGAATTATCTTTCTGGGGATGAGCTGAAACTCTATAAATTGATCTACAACCGTTTCTTAGCATGCCAGATGACCGAAGCAGAACTTGAATCCCAAACTTTACTTTTCAAAGGGGACAAATGCACCTTTAAAGCGAGTGGGAAAAAACTCCTTTTTGATGGATTTTACAAAGTGACAGGCTACACTGAAAAAGATAAACTTTTACCTGAGTTGCAAAAAGGGCAGGCAGTGACGATGCATGAGATCAAACACGAGCAACACTTCACCGAACCCCCTGCGCGCTACAATGAAGCCAGTCTGATCAAAAAGCTCGAATCTTTGGGGATCGGTCGTCCTAGCACCTATGCGCCAACAGTGACCACCCTTCAATCACGCAAATACATAGAGATAGAATCCAAGCGTATCCATCCGACCGAAATAGCCTTCTCTGTTACACAAATGCTCGAAGAAAACTTCCCTGAGATCGTCGACAGCGCCTTTACCTCCAATATGGAAGAGACACTCGATGAAATAGCGGAAGGGAATGCGCTGTGGCAACCCACACTCAAAGCTTTTTACACCCCTTTCATGGAAAAAATCGAAGAAGGGAAAAAGCAAATCAAGAGTCTTAAAGTGGCTACCCCTACGGGAGAAAACTGTCCTAAATGTGACGCGCCGCTTCTTTTGAGAAAAGGGCGTTATGGTGAATTTATAGCTTGCAGCAACTTCCCAAAATGTAAATACACGAAAAATCCAGACGGCACAGAGATAGAGCAACCGGAAGAAACCGATGAAAAATGCGACAAATGTGGCGCGCCGATGGTGATCAAAAATTCAAAAAGAGGTAAGTTCCTTGCGTGTTCTGGTTACCCTAAATGCAAAAATGCAAAGTCGCTCGAAAAGCCGAAGGAACTCGATGTTCCGTGCCCAGAGTGTGGTAGCAAACTACAAGAAAGAGAAGGGCGAAGAGGGAAGTTTTTCGGCTGTTCAAATTACCCAAAATGCAAATTTATCGCTAACTTTGAACCGGTTAACAAAAAATGTCCTGAATGCAACTATACTATGGGAGTCAAAACACTTAAAGGCGGTGATGTTTACGAATGCTTTAAGTGCAAATACAAAGAGAAGGCAAAGTAGATCCCAATGAAACCAATCTTTTTATGCGC
>JBEARN010000117.1:0-3723 GCA_041163165.1 Pseudomonadota bacterium | reverse complement strand
CGTTAGTCAACGCAGGAACCATCATCCTTCCATGGAATGCAAATAGTAAGTACATCTCTGCTTCTGTTAGAAACTTCACGCACAAAGATGGCGCAACACTTACCATCAGTGTGAACAACTCAGGTGACTATGAAAACAATGTCACAAATCATTACTCTCAACTCGAAACAGATACGGCAGTCATCGAAGATGGTGCAATCATCCATGTAAACGTAACAGAAACCAACAGTACAGGCATCGCCGGTCAAAGAATGGTTGATGTTATTTCGTCTACTTCACTAGATATCAATCCGAGTGAAGTGAGTGTAACCGATAACTCTGATGTACTTGATTTCTCTATCATTGTAGATTCGAATTCCATCAATGATGATACCACCCTAGACCTCCAAATCTCAGGAGGAGCAGAAGCCACCAACTACCGCCAAACAAAAACAGTAGAAGCCAATAAACACATATTTAACCTCATGCATAACATTGTCGAACTCAGACAAAGACAAACAGGTCAGGAAAGTGGAACAAACGGTGGTGACCTTATGACAAAAGATGAGCAGTTCTGGTTTAAACCATTCTACTCAACAGGTAGCCAAAACGATAAAGGTAGTCAAAATGGATTTGACTTTACCACCAGAGGTTTTGGTGTAGGGTATGATGCAGAGATCTTTGGTAAATCAAGAGCAGGTCTAGCACTCTTTTATACCCTAGCAGATATAGAAAGCAACAATGTGGCAGATAAAACAGATATTACGAACTACACAGCACTTCTTTATGGAAGTATGCCACTAGAATCTGGTAATACATTCATGTATCAATTCGCTTATGGTACACAAAACAATGAAGGTCTTAGATATATCTTTGAAGATGATTTGACTAAATACTCGTCATCAGACTATGACAGTACCTTTACTGCAGTAGATCTTAAATGGATGGGAGAATATGCATTCTCTAACGATATGACAGCAAAACCACTCGTAGCAGCAAGCTATAGAAGTTTTAAAACACCAAGCTACCAAGAGACAGGACACAATACAGATGCAGCACTCATCGTAGAATCATCAACAGTGAACCAATTCATCTTGAGTGCTGGAGAGATATTTGAGTATAAAGTAGATAACCAAACTAACTTCATCACTGATGTGAGAGTAGGATATGACTTCAATCACGGTGACAATGAAGTAACAGCATCATTCGAAGCGAATTCAGAGCTTATCCGTACAAATGGCATCGATAACGGTGGAATCGTCTATAACCTTGGATTCTCTTATGAGACAGATAAAGAAGACAGCACATTCAACCTAAACTATAACCTAGAAGGCGAAGGAACTGACTTCCAAAACCACATCTTCTCTGCGAAGTATGTGTTTAAGTTCTAGGAACTTCTTTCTCTCGCTTTAGCGAGGGAATTCTAACATTCTCAATCAACAACTTTCCAATCTCTTAAAAAAATTAGCGAGATGGAAAGTGTTTTCTTGCATGTTTATAATTTTTAAACTATAAAAATACCTCTAGGTTCATCAAACCTAACATACCACAACTGCAGTCCACGAGGGCTTTTCCCATAATAGGTATACCCTCTTTTGCTCATATAGGGTGTATTTTCTCCGAGAGAAGCAAGTTTTTTATTTTCCAATTCAAGAACAATACCATGCACCTTGTCACCATAATGCTTTTTAAGTTCATGAAAATTAAGCTGCATCACTTGTGTTCTTAAGCTATTGCTCCCACGAAAGCTCTCTTCGATAAACATTCTATAGAAGAAAAAAAGATGATGAGGCGCCGTAAAATCATTAGGATATACAGTGCTTACCCCCACTACTTTCCCTTCATGCATTATCAAAACAGAGACTTGATCGACCCTTTGCACTGCACTCTCTTGTGAAAGAACACCAGTTCCCACCCAAAGCGCTATAACTGCGTTTTTTTCTATCGTATTTAACGATTGATACACAAACTTCAACTCAAGATTTGACACAATGATCCTTCAATAGTTTTTATTTAGGTTTATTATATGCACAAAGAGCCTCTCAGTAAGGCAACATCCCTTGGTAGTTTCCAGGAGGATCGTATTGGCATACGACTATCGTTTTCCATTTTGTGCCGCTTGATTTGCCACAGCCAACCTTTTTCGTACTTTTCCAAATCAACTGCGTATAGTGACCACATTCGTACCATGCACCGTTGCATTTTCGTTTATGAGGATCGAACTTTCTTTTTTCACCGTACCACGCATTGACAGCATCAACCATCGACTTATGGGTTGAGTACTCGTAAAGGTTTTCTCCATAGCCAGAACCGCTATGCGCAAAGGTATTGGTTCGTGCCAGATAATCTGCATGCCGCTGGGCAGATGCTGCGAGTGTATCACTCCATGCAAGTGCATTTGAGCTGTAGTGCGCCTTACGGATAGCATTATGGCGATCAAGGGTTTGTTTCACCTCTTTTGGACTTGGTTTGGCATATATAGCGGTAGTGCTAATGCAACCAAATATAACAAGTAAAAAAAACGTCGATACTTTATTCATGATCTCTATAGTATGCATATTCGCTCTTTGACATCGGAGCGACACATCCGACTAAGCCATTACGCATGAGTTGTCGTTCGTATGATCTCATCGATTCCCACAGTTCAGCAGTCCCCTCTTCCGTCACGTTGCTATATTTTTGATTGATATCTATTGTCATTTGTTTTTGATGCTCTGTACTTGTTCTGACGGTATTATTTTCTATCCAGCGCACTTCTCCCGCTTTACACACAACACCTCTTGTATCTCGGATCAAACGATACGCAGAATGATGAGGGATCAGATAAGGCTTCCCCTCAACAAATACAACGCCTTGATCATACGGATCAAATTCCGGGTTCACACATCCGCTCAAAACCATACTAGCCAAAGCCATGCAGCCAAATTTCCATAATGGATGATTCATAGTTTCCCTTTTATTTTTTGTGTAATCGTATCCTATTTTGCCTTCTGTAACCAAACGGTAATCACCTTGGATTATGATCTCACATCAATGTACAAAATAAAGGAAGAGCCATGAAAGACCATATCTTAGCAAAACGACTCACTAAAAGCTTAGGATTTTTTATGATGAGCATGACACTGTTTTACACCACCGGTTTTATAAGAGCAAATCAAACTCAAATCGATAATATGTATCAAAACATGACGACAGAACATCTGCAAATCGTAGCAGAAAGAGTGAGTCAACACGGTAACGTCCCTCCCCTTTTGACGATGGAACTGATCAAAAGATGGTCAGAACACTCTTAAAATTTTTCTACCTTTTATTTCTTCTCTTCTCTCTCCAACACCTCTAACGCATTTTTCGCCTTTGTATTGTTCGGTTCAAGTTCTAAGATCTTAAGGTACTGCATCCGTGCTTGCGGGAAGTCCCCTTTTTTGTAGTAGATATACCCCAAAGACTCATACGATCCCAAGATCGAAGCATCTTTGTCGATGACCTCTTGAAGTATCTCTTCGGCTTCGTCAAATCTGTCAAGATCCCCTAAACAAATGGCGAGATTGAACGTTGCGGGCAGATAATCGCTCTGCACTTCCAGCGCTTTTTTGAAGTGTTCTATCGCCTCTTCTTTTTTATTCTCATTAAAAAGATCATTCCCTTTTTCAAAATGGGGTGCTGCCATCTCTATCTTGGTTTCTGGCATTTTCACCTGTTCGATGTCTTCTGCTGAGATCATATAGTTGGCTTTTGACTCATCGG
>JBEARN010000116.1:0-3784 GCA_041163165.1 Pseudomonadota bacterium | reverse complement strand
CCATAAAACATATCATCTCAATTTTTCATCTTTCATCATTCATCATTCATTTAAAGGGTTTAGATATGAATAGAGCATTGACAAAATCGGTTGCCATTTTGTTTGCAGAAATTATTAAAATGGATCATAGAGATGTGGAAAAATCTGTGCCTCTTTTTTGCCAAGTGATGGGAGAGGATTTTAATGCATCATCTGAAGAGGTTACCAATCTTCTGTATAAACTCATGGATGAAACATACAATTTGGATGAACATATAGAGATCATCAACAAAGCCTTGTGCGAAGATCAACTTTCAAAATACCATCTTTTAGAGCAGTTAAATCACATCATTTATTCGGGTAAAATTTCCCCTAAAGATTATGAATATTTCGAGAAGATCAAAAATAAACTTTTTGCATGTTAGGTTTGCTTCGCAAAAGTGAATAGTGAATAGTGAAGAGTGTTGGTATGCGAACTTGGTTCGCTTTTATTTAAAATTAAATGGAGGAAACAATGGTATTTACAGGTAAAAATGTCCTAGTAACGGGAGCAAGCAGAGGGATCGGGGCGGAGATCGCAAAATCACTGGCTGGATTCGGGTTAAAGGTATGGATCAACTATCGTTCAGGAGAAGCTGAAGCCAATAGTGTTAAAGAAGCGATCGAGGCAGCAGGTGGAACGGCGGCAGTGATCGGATTTGATGTCAGTGATGAAGAGGCATTTGTCGAAGCGGTGAAAAATATCGTTGAGACCGATGGTGCGTTGGCATATCTCGTGAACAATGCAGGCATCACGAAAGATAAACTTGCCATGCGTATGAAAACAGAAGAGTTCATGGATGTGATCAATGCCAACCTCAAATCGACTTTTATCGGGTGCCGTGAAGCGTTGAAAGTGATGGGCAAAAGCCGTTTCGGATCGGTAGTCAATATCGCTTCTATCGTGGGTGAAACAGGGAATGCAGGGCAGACAAATTATACTGCAAGCAAGGGAGGCACCATCGCCATGACAAAAAGTTTTGCCATGGAGGCGGCGCCAAGAAATATCCGTTACAATACCATCACTCCTGGATTCATCGCTACAGAGATGACTGATGTGCTCAAAGATGAGGTCAAGGATGCGTTTATCTCTAAGATACCGCTAGGAAGATTCGGAGAGCCAAAAGAGGTTGCCGAAGCAGTTGCATTTTTACTTTCTGACCATGCCTCTTACATCACGGGTGAAACACTCAAAGTCAACGGCGGGATGTATATGTAGCACTTTGGTAACTAGTCTATTGGTATATTGGTTGTAGAATTAAGTATTGGTAAAGAAAAACCATGAAAAATCGCACAATTACCAATTACCAATTACCAATTACCAATTACCAATTACCTTTAACAGTGTTCACTTATCGGAACATTTTTTTCAGCAGATACCACACGAAAAGTACAGCAAGGGTGATGACGACTCCTACCATCATCGCATCGCTGTAGTGCACCAGCGTTTCTTCAAAATTTCGGATCAAATAAAGCCAAAGAATGATCGCCACAAGGGTACTTGAAAGTACGGTAATGAGTGTCACACGATGCTTTAGACCTATCAGATATCCTACAAAACTCCCTACCACCGGGCCGGTCATGGCAAAAGGGGTCAGCACAAACAAGATAAGACCGATGATGCCATACTTTTGAATGAGGGGCTGGTATTTGGTGGCACTTTGTTTGGACTTTTCAAGATAATTTTGGATGGGTGCATAAGAGACGAGATCGAGTTTGTTCCAGCTTAAAACAAATAGCGGATAGAGGATAATCACCATGATCGACTCTATGAAAAAATTAAAAGCGATCAGTGCAAAAGTATCGATCTGTGAAGCGATACCGATGGAAAGTCCCGCCATCCGTCCAAAGAGAATGTTCGTTACGGTGATCCCTAGCAGAGGTTTAAGGTAATGCGGATAAAAGAGCATTGCACAAACCAATACGATAAAATAGCTCCCGAACAGAATCCAACCGAACAATAAAATCTTGCTTTCAGGACGCGCATCGGGATGAAGAAAGTTGCGTTTCAAACGGTTTGCCTTGTTGGTTTTTGATAGCAGATTATAGCACGATATAGGTTTTTGGGGTATAATTTTGTCACAATATTTTCTACAAAGGTTTCATCTTGGCGCGCATACTCATACTTGAAGACGATAAGTTATTTAATGAGACACTTGAAGATTTTTTAGAAGAAGAAGGGCATAGTGTCGAGAGTGTGCTAGACCCTTATAGTGCGTTAGATGTGACCTTTGAAAAGAGATTTGATCTTTATATTTTTGATGTAAATTTACCTTATGAAAGTGGGTTTGAATTGTTGGAAAAATTGCGTCAAAGCGGAGATGAAACCCCTTGTATTTTCATCACCTCCAGAATAGATAAAAATTCGCTGAAGGAGGGCTTTGAAAAAGGAGGAGATGACTATATGGGTAAGCCGGTTGATCTTGATGAACTCTCCCTGCGCATTCAAGCGATTTTGCGACGGCAGGTGAGAAAGCAAATGGTGAAGATGGGATCGTTTGAGTTTGATACTTTGACAAAAACACTTTACAAGGAAGGAAAAGTGTTGGAGTTGAGCATGAAAAGTAGAGAATTGCTTTTGATCTTGTTAGAAGGACAGGGGAATGTCGTCCCTTCAGAACAGATCAAAGAGCGTCTTTGGAGTGCTTCTGAAGAGGCGAGCGAAGGTTCATTGAGGGTGTATGTCACGCAGCTTAAAAAGTATTTTCCGACACAGATACAAAATCTACGCGGGGTAGGATATCAGCTTTATATAGAGGATGATAAATAGATGATAGATCGAAAAAAAGAGATTTTGATCGCGGCAGTGATTTATTTTGTGACTATCTTTACGTTGCTGATGGCGGTGTACCGTTTTTTGGAGACTTGGCATTTGAGTGATTTTAACTTTTTTGTTGCGGGTATTTTGGTATTTATCGTGGCGATAGGGTGGGGGTATCTGATCTCCATACTGTTGATCGCCCCTAAAAAGAAAATGGAAGACAGGTTAACATCGTTAACAAACGATATTATCCATGAGCTTAACATTCCTCTTTCGACGATTACTGCAAACACGGCGATGCTAAAAAAAGGGAATACGGACGAAAAATCGCTCACGAGGATCGGGCGGATAGAAGATGCTAGCGTAAGGCTGAAAAAACTATATGATGAACTTGTGTACACCATACGCAAAGAGATGCATCCTGTAGAAAAAGAGCGTTTGGATCTGAAGGATTTGGTGGAGGCAAGGGTCGAAGTCTTTAGGGAACAAAAACGAAATCCTATCGAGGTTACCATCGGATCCTGTAAGATAGAAGTAGACAAGATAGGGTTTGAGCAGATGCTTGACAATATCATCACCAATGCGATGAAGTATTCCGATAAAACCTCTCCAGTAAAAATAGTGTTAGAAAGTGATGTGTTGAGTATAGAAGATAGCGGTGAGGGGATGAGTGAGACGGAACTTTTGCGTGTCCATGAACGGTATTATCAAGCCGATGAGAAAAAAGATGGAAAAGGGATCGGTTTGGCACTGGTGAAAGCGTATTGTGATGAAGCAGATATACAGATACAGATACGTTCAGAAAAAGGGGTAAGCACCACCGTTAGCCTAGAGCTTTCTAAAATAGAAGTAAAATCATAAAATAGAATTATATTTCTTATAATTTAGTCTTAACATTAAATTAACACTCCTAAGATAGACTTCTAAAACAATAATATCTTTTAGGAGTTTACAGATGTTTAAAAAAAGTTTTTTATTAGCAGGAATCGCATTTATGATAGTGGG
>JBEARN010000115.1:0-3813 GCA_041163165.1 Pseudomonadota bacterium | reverse complement strand
TAAAATTCCAACGTTTCTGATTTGTCGTTGACGAGTTTTTTGTCTTTCCACTCTCTCGTTCTTTTGACGATCTGCTTCTTTTTATGGTCGATCGTATAATCTTTACTTTTAATTTTATCTCTCTTGTGGGTAATCATCTGATAAAAATCGCTTACCATTAATCCATTTTCGATGTGCCCTTTGGAAACATAGTGTTCGGTTTGCCCTCCTAAAAGTAGTTTAGCCAACCCCGCTAGGGGCACTTTGGTATCGATCTCATAGGTGTTGGTATTTTGGGTTAATTGATTCTCTATCTTCCCGACAGTGCCAAATATCCCAAAAGTACCTATATAATTGAGGTGCGTTACTTGTGCCGATGCACTACTTCCAAATAAAAAAAAGAAACCGAGTCCTATCCATAATTTTTTCAAGCGTTTTATCCTTTGCGATGAATCATTCATATAATTGTTTATCATTATATCTACTAAAAGTGAAGAATAACCCAAACCGATCTTTGTCTCCATAAAACACAGTCGCCAAATAGATATGTTATAATTCGCTTCATAATAAAACGGGCATTCTCCCATAAGAAAGATAAATTAATGCAAACACTAAAAAAAGTAGCCATTCTCGGTAGACCTAATGTGGGGAAAAGTTCTCTTTTCAACCGTTTGGCTAGAGAAAGAGATGCGATCACCGCAGACCTTTCTGGAACGACACGAGATATCAAAAAACGTATCGTCACCATCTCGCAAAACCGTGATTTTGAAGTGCTCGATACCGGTGGTATAGACTACTCAACAGAACTCTTTTCGAAAGTAGCAGAATTTGCTATGAAAGCGGCGAAAATGGCAGATATAATTATCTATATGGTAGATGGGAAGACTTTACCTTCTGAAGAAGATAGGGAACTTTTTTACACACTTCAAGCGATGGGAAAACCTCTCGCGCTCGTGGTCAACAAAATCGATAATGAAAAAGAAGAGGAGCGTTACTGGGAATTTTTAGAATTTGGGGCAGAAGCCACTTTTCCGATGTCTGTAAGTCACAACCGCTACTTTAACGACTTTTACGCATGGCTTGAAAACTATATCCCACCAAAAGAAGAAAAAGAGACACTGCACCTTGAAGAAGATGCAGCCGTAGACCCTTTTGCAGAGATTATACGGGACATCAATGAAATGCCGGAAGAACCATTCGACAATGAAATCAAGGTAGCGATCATCGGACGTGTCAATACAGGAAAAAGTTCGTTACTCAATGCACTGCTAAAAGAGGAGCGTTCGATCGTTTCGGATGTCGCGGGTACAACGATCGATCCTATCGATGAGACTATAGAGCACAACGACTACAAAATCACCTTTATTGACACCGCAGGTATCCGAAGAAGAAGCAAAATCGTTGGGATCGAAAAATATGCACTTGATCGAACGACCGAATTGCTTGAAAAAGCCAATTTGGTCTTACTTATGCTCGATGCATCTGCGGGGATCAGTGAGCTCGATGAGCGTGTGGCAGGGCTCATCGAAAAACACAGACTTGCGTGTCTTATCGTCGTCAACAAATGGGATATCCATGGTGAAAAAACATTCGAAGAGATGGAAGAAGAGATACGTCATGAACTCAAATTTTTACACTATGCCCCGTTCATTACCATCTCTGCCAAAACAGGTCTTCGTGTCAATAAAATCCTCGATAAAGTCGTAGAAATTTATCAACGCTATACCCAACGCATCCCGACTTCCAAACTCAATGATACACTCCGCGAAGCGATGCGAAGACACCATCTTCCAAGCCACAACGGTGCCGTCGTCAAAATTAAATTTGCAACCCAATACGAAACCAAACCGCCAAAAATAGCACTCATTAGCAATAGACCGGAGTTTATACACTTTTCATATATCCGCTACTTGGCAAATTTTCTACGCAGTCAGTTTGACTTTGAAGGGGTTCCTTTAGATATCGTTACCCGTAAACGCGGTGAACGATTTGAAGAAGAGTAAAGAGGCATAGCCTTGCGTTCGTTATTGGTATATTAGTTCTAATTCTTTCTCTAATTACCAATACACCAATAACCAGTAACCAATCATTTCTTCGCTATAATCTTTTCTAAAGTTAGTTAAGGATAGTTTATGCGGGTACTCACAGGAATTCAAGCTTCAGGAAAACTTCACATTGGAAATTATTTTGGGGCAATGAAACCTATGGTGGAGCTTCAAGAAGAACATGAACTTTTTACCTTTATCGCCAACTATCACTCTCTCACCAGTTCTAAAGATGCAGCAACCCTTAAACAATACACCATCGATGCGGCGATCGATTATCTCTCTGTCGGGATCAACCCTGAAAAAACCACTTTTTGGGTCCAAAGTGACATGCCGGAAGTGCTTGAACTGTATTGGATTTTATCTAAATTTACGTCGATGGGGCTACTTGAACGTGCGCACTCTTACAAAGATAAAGTAGCCAAAGGGATCCCCGCAAGTCACGCCCTTTTCTCTTATCCTGTTTTAATGGCAGCCGATATTTTGATGCTCGACACCGAAAAAGTCCCTGTAGGAAAAGATCAGATCCAGCATGTCGAAATGACAAGAGACATCGCGATCAAATTTAACAATGAATATGGAGATATTTTTACCCTTCCCGAACACCTCGTTCAAGAAGAAGTCGCAACGATTCCTGGCATCGATGGACAAAAAATGAGTAAAAGCTACAACAATGCGATCGATCTTTTTATGGATGAAAAAGCACTGCAACAAAGATGCAACAAGATCGTCTCCTCTTCGACCCCGCTTGGTGAACCTTTAGAATACGAAGGAGACAACATCTATGCCCTTGCCTCACTTTTTTTAAATGATGAAGAGAAAAAAGAGCTTCAAGCGCGGTACAAAAGCGGCAAAGAAGGATATGGGCATTTTAAAAAATATCTGAAAGAACTCATCTGGGAAGCATTAGGCGAAGCGCGTGAAAAAAGGGAGTACTATCTTAACCATATCGACGAAGTGCATGATATTCTAGCGATGGGAGCAAAAAAGGCAAGAGAAATCGCACAAGCGAAAATGGAACATGTGAGGGAAGCAGTAGGACTATTGTCATAGTCCATTATTGGCTATTGGTGTATTGGTCATTAGTAGAGCATTTTTCTACTCTTCCCAATTACCAATATACCAATTACAGAAGATTTATCTTCTCCACCTTTTCCTGTCCAGGTAAAACTTTATCAATCACAGCCGTTTCAATATGACCCGTCGCATAAAGATGAATCTTCAAATCACCCTCATTCACATGCCCTTGTTGGGTAGCACGATTTAAAAGATGTTTCGCGATCGCTTTACCTGTTTCTATCAACGTCACACCACCCATAATCTTCTCTATCAGTTGACTGACCAATGGGTAGTGTGTGCATCCCAAAACGATCGTATCAACCCCTTTTTCCTTCATAGGTTCAAGCCATTGTCGCAACATCTCTTCTGTTGCTTTACTCTGTATCTCACCCTTTTCGATCTGCTGTACCAAACCAGGACAAGCCTGTTCATAGATCATGACACTCTGTTGTGCGCTTAACGCTTTGGCGAGTTGTTGGTATTTGTCCCCTTCGAGTGTCGCAGGGGTTGCCAACACCCCTACTTTTCCTGTAAAAGTTTGTTCTATCGCAGGCTTGATCCCAGGTTCTGTTCCCATGATGATCAAAGAAGGATACTGTTCTCTCAGCTGTTGAATAGCCGCCGAAGTCGCCGTGTTGCATGCGACGATCAATACGTCAATCTGATGTTTTTTGATGAAATAATTGGTGATATCAAGAGAATATTGAAGAATTTGTTCTACTGTTTTTTC
>JBEARN010000114.1:0-3821 GCA_041163165.1 Pseudomonadota bacterium | reverse complement strand
GACTATAACGGTGCGTATCTTCAGGCATTGGCAGATGCAGGAAAGGGAGTCGCTTATGGGGCAACCGATGCTACGGCTTTGAGTGAAATTTATGAGCAGATAGACAAACTTGAAGCAACCAAGATAGACAATAAAAAGATCGTGCAGCACACGTACCTTTATATCTATCCGCTTTTTTTAAGCCTGTTGAGTTTGTTGTTTTTTATTTATCTGCGAAATAGTAAAGGGATATAGTTATGCATTTTATGAATCCTCAGTTTTTTTGGGTTTTGATCGTTCCATTTGCACTTTTTACTTTTTTAATCACGACCAATAAAGAGCGGTTATCGCGCATCTTTGATGAGACGGTACTGAAGCGTTTACGGGCAGCGGATGAGAGTATCCCTGTGATAGCAAGAAATATTTTGATGTTGTTGGCACTTTTTTTGATGATCGTTGCGATGGCAAGACCTGTCATAGAGAAAGGAGATAAAACAGTGGAGGTCGAAGGTTTAACATTACTCACAGCACTCGATATTTCAGGTTCGATGCGGAGTAAAGATATCTATCCCAACCGTTTAACCTTTGCTAAACAAAAGATGAATATGCTTTTTGATGCGATGCCGAGCGATGAGATAGGGGTGATCGCTTTTGCGTATAGCCCCTTTGTATTGGCACCGTTTTCTAGCGATAAAGAGACACTGAAGATGATGGTAGATGGTGTGGATGACAGTTATATCTCTATGGGATCTACCGATTTTTCTGCTGTAGGTGAGTTGGCTGCTTCGGTGCTAGAAGAAAAAAAACCAAAGATTTTGGTGCTCTTTACCGACGGTGGCGATAAAGAAGCGATCGAAGGATTTTCTCAAAGTGTGAAAGAAAATGGGATCGATCTCTATGTAGTTCTGATCGGGACGACCAAAGGGGCACCTGTGATCGGTGAAGATGGAAAGCCTTATACTTTGGAAGATGGCACGATCGCTATTACGCAACGCAATGATAGTTTGGGAGAAGTGGCGAAAGAGAATGGTGGCGCGTATGTGATCGCTGCGAATGGAAAAGAGGATATCGATCAATTGGTATCTGTGATACGTAGCAAATATCAAACACAACAGCAAGGTAAAGTGAACATCAAAGAGCGTGTGGAATATTTTTATTACCCATTGGGGCTTGGACTTTTATTGCTTTTGGTTTCGTTTAGTTCGATGCCAAGAAGGAGAGAGTTATGAGAAAACGTTTTGTACTATCTACTATCTATTATCTACTATCTGCAAATGTTTATGCTGGTTTGACAGATTTTAAGACGATTCAAGCGGCAAAGGAAGCGTATGAAGGAGAAAAATATACGCAAAGCGCCGCATTGTTAAAAGAATTGGAAACGAAAAAACCTCAAACTCATTATGATATAGGAAATGCACTTTATAAAAACAAGCAGTATGATGAAGCGATTAAGTCTTATCAAAATGCAGAAGGGGTGGATGAGGCAACAAGATTGCACAATATAGGCAACAGTTACTTTCAGAAAAAAGAGTTAGATCAAGCGATAGAATCGTACGAAAAAGCCCTCAAAATCAAAGAAGACGAAGAGACAAAATTTAACCTTGAACTTGCGAAGAAAATCAAAGAAGAGCAGGAAAAACAAAAACAGCAACAGCAAAATCAGCAAGACCAACAAAACAAAAAAGAGCAAGAGAAAAAAGAGGATCAAAAACAGAATCAAGATCAGAAACAAAACCAAAATGGTTCTGACGATAAGAAGAAGCAAGATCAAGAAAAAGAGCAGCAGAAAAAAGATCAAAAAGGTCAACAAGGGTCTGAAAAAAAAGAAGAGCAAAAAAAAGAGCAGGAGAAGCAGCAGTCTCAAGCCAAAGAAGATAAGCAGAGTGAAGAAAAAGAAAAGAGTCAACCCACAGGAGCTTCTCAAAAAGAAGAGATAACTCCTGAGCAGAAGCGTCAAGCAGAAGAGTTAAAACATTTGATGCAAAAAATGGGTCAAAAGAAGCCGCCAACGATGCTTTATCAGATGGGAAAAAATAACAAAGATCAAAGGAGTGAAGATGTTAAACCTTGGTAAATTTTTAGGGATGATCGTTTTGATCTTTCAAGTGATTTGGGCAGACGGGGTGAAAGCAACTGTCTCCAATAGTGAAGTGGTAAAAGGAAATCCTGTGCAGTTTCAGATCGAAGCGACTGGGGATGATCCGAAATTTCCAAATATTCAAAATATCGATGGCAATCCCATTGCAGGATCACAAACAGGAACAAGCAGCTCTTATATTTATGCCAATAGCAGATTAGAAAGTAGACATACGACGATGCTTACGTTGACATTTTTCCCTCAAAAAGATTTGACGATCCCCTCTTATGAAGTCGAAATAGGGGGGCAAAAGTACCAAACAGATCCTATTGAAATAAAATTAGTGACATCGAATGCTTCTGTGGTGCCAAATGGAGAGCTTTTTACATTGGAGATCAAAGCAGACAAACCTAAAGTCATGGTAGGAGAATCACTCATCGTGACACTTTCTTTTGCGCTCAGAAGTGATGCAAAAATTTCCCAAGGAGTGGAGTTCCGCCCACCTACTTTCCCTGGATTTATGGTAACCGATATGCAAGATAAGCGTAGTTACCGAAAAGGGAATTATCAGATCGAGGAATTGCATTATATGTTAAGTGCCCAATCTGAAGGAAATTTTACCGCCAATCCGGCGTATGTGAAAGTGGGATTGCTTGATCGAAGCAGAAGAGATGTTTTTGGGATGTTTTTTGGTACGGTTTGGAAGGAAGGGGTTTCTAATGCATTGAATTTTGAGGTTGTTTCGCAAGAAAAAAAGAGTGACCTTGTAGGTGACTTTAAACTCGATGCTATGCTCGATTCGAAAGAAGTGAAAGCCAATCAGCCGGTAAACCTCACGATCAAGATCGAAGGAGATGGAAACCTGCAAGGATTTGAGTTCCCTCAATATGAGATCGATGGGGTGACTGTCTATAGCGATGAAGCTAAAATAGAGAGTAAAGTGATCGATGGGAAACTTCATAGTACTTACAGTAAAAGTTTTGCTTTTATTGCGGAAGAAGAGTTTACTATTCCTGAGCGTTATTTTTCGGTGTGGAACCCTGAAAATAAAACGATGCAAACTTTAGAAGTGCCAGAGTATCATGTCAAGATCACAAATAAAAGTCTATCTCCTGCGGCAAATACAGAGGCACCAAAAGGAATAGTCCAAACGGAAACAGCCTTATCTATAGCGCCAAAAGAGACCATCGTTGAAAACAAGGTTGAGGAAAGATCTGTTGCATGGTGGATGTTGGCTGTATCATTTGTACTGGGTGTGGTTTCGGTATTTGTTTTGAAGTGGTTATGGCACTTGAAACCAACAAGAAAAAGTTTTTACTCGGAAGCAGAAGCATTGAAAATACTCTATCCGCATATCAGCGAATCGAGTGAAGTGGATGAAATGGTACGTCAATTGTATGCAAGAAAAAATGGAGATACGTCGATCAAAATAGATAAAAAAGTACTTAAAGAGATGGTGGATCGCTTTTCGCTACGCTAAAATATCATGTAGCGAATTGGCTTTTTTCATCCATGCATTGAGTGCGTCCCACTCTTCATTTTGGATCATGTTTTCACATTTTTTGAGTTCGGATTGAAAAGCATGGATCGCTTCGAGGAGGTTGTTTTTATTTTGTCTGAAGATATCTTCCCACATACTAGGTGAAGATTTAGCGATACGGCTCATATCTCTAAACCCACCACCAGCGAGTGCCACAATGCTCGGTGCTTTTTCTTGCTGTATCACTGAGTTGGCAAGTGCATAAGAGATGGCATGGGGCATATG
>JBEARN010000113.1:0-3826 GCA_041163165.1 Pseudomonadota bacterium | reverse complement strand
TTTGTGGAAGAGATGTATCAAGACTTACACAACGGAATCAAATATACCGTGGTGCTTGGTGTGGTTTATCGTATCGTACATTTCTTTCCGTTTTTAGCTCAAGTAAGTCATATTTTTCTCATCGCATTAGTTGGATATGTGATGTATATTTTGACCGCTTTGGGAAAAGATGTGTACCATCTTCGAACAAACATTTACCACAGCTAAAGTATCAATGACTATAAACTTCAAAACCATTATGTTATACTTTATGCTTATAAAAACCAAGGAGCTTTTGTGAGTAAAATACCTACTTCACCCCAAAAACGTGCGACATTGATTTCAAGTTCAGTTGCAACACTTTTACTCTTGGTAAAGTTAGTGCTTGGTGTGGCAAGTGGTTCGGTCGCCGTACTTGCATCAGCGATCGATTCTTTATTAGACATGTTGGTTTCTGTCTTTAATTTTTTTGCGATTAAAAAATCGGAAGAAGATCCTGATGATGCGTATCATTACGGCAAGGCAAAGATACAAGCGATTGCTGCGGTCATCGAGGGAACCGTGATTACGATCTCTGGTATTTACATTATTTACGAAGCAATACACAAATTAAGAGAAGGAGCGGTGACGACACTCCTTACGCCATCGATCATAGCGATGATACTCTCTATCGGGATCACATATCTTTTAGTCAAATATTTGTTAAAAATCGCCAAAGAGACTGATAATATTGTGATCAAAGCAGATGCGCTCCATTATCAAACCGATTTGTGGAGCAATGCGGCTGTATTGGTTGCTTTGGGATTGGTTTTTGTAACGGGGATAGACGCGATCGATGCGTTATTTGGTTTTGGTATCGGTATTTATATTATTTATTCTGCGTATGAGATCATCGTAGAAGGGATCAATATACTTTTAGATCGTGCTTTGGAAGAAGAGATGGTGCAAAGTATTAAAGAGATTATTGAAAACCATCCTGAAGTCACAAATTATCATTGGCTTAAAACGCGTACAGACGGAACGACTAATTTTGTAGAGTTTCATATGGTTCTGCGTCCCAATATGCGACTTCTTGAAGCACACCGTATTGCCGATCAAATAGAAGATAAAATCTTTTTACTAGATAGTAACAAGCGATGGATTATCACCCCACATTTTGATCCTTATGATGATGAGCAAATGAATACAGCGATGTTGCAGGGGCAACATTTGCCTCGGGCCAAAAAAGAGGCTTGATGTCTAGTGTTCCTAGTAAGATTTATCTTCTATCTTCTTCTTTTAAAGAAGGGGTGGTTCATTTGCCTATGATTGAGTTTTCACTGGTGAAAACAATGATCGATTTTTCGCAGTGTGACCTGCTGATGTTTACATCCAAACAAGCAGTCAAAAGTGCCGAGTTGTTGGATCCAGATTGGAAAAAGAAGCCTTGTTTGGCGATAGGAGACGCGACTGCGAAAGAGATCGTCACGCTTGGAGGAGAGGTGGTGTACCAATCAGAAGAATCGTATGGAAAGGCATTAAGCAATGCGATCAAGCAAAAATTTTCAGATCAAAAGATCTTATATTTACGCCCCAAAGAGGTCTCTTTTGATGCGAAAGATTTTCTAGCCCAAAGAGGGATCACGCTCGAAGAAGCAGTCATTTATGAAACGTCGTGCATCCGATATGCCAAAGAGAAGCAGCCGCCCCCAAAGAGTTTTATTATTTTTACTTCTCCTTCTACAGTTCATTGTTTTTTGAAAAATTTTGAATGGGATGAAAGTTACACTGCAGTGGTGATTGGTGACGTGACGGGAAAACATTTGCCTGAACACATATCCTATAAAGTTGCAGATAAACAGACCATTGATGCTTGCATAGAAAAAGCAGGAGAGATTTTACTCGATTCTAACCCCGAATAGGATATAATAAATCCAACCTAGGTGATGCGATGACTGTAATTGGGGTCCAACATTCATCTTAGCGGGATATGTAGTTTTTTGGTGTGTGGAAGTTTTCGTTTGAGTCCGACTTTGTCGACGAGAAATCATCCCCTAAAAAAAGACTCTCTCCTGCACTGTTGGCGCTTATAGGGCCGACTTAAGCAGAACGGTCACCCGGGGCTCTATGATACCTGAAAGCAAAAGGCTTTATCAAGATATTAATAAAGTGTAAAATTTTTTAATAAATCCTTTATAGGTAGATGGAATAAAGAACGTGATCGTAGGTTATTTTTAAATTTTTTGGAGACGTAGTATGGATGTATTGATTGTAGGATCTGGAGGTAGAGAATATTCGATTGCGTTAGCATTGCGTAAAGATCCGAATGTAGAGAAAATTTATTTTGCTCCAGGAAATGGGGCTACCGATAGTTTGGGTACCAATTTGGATATCAGTGACTTTAATCTATTGGCTGATTTTGTCGAAGACCATCATATAGGGCTAACCATTGTAGGACCAGAAGCGCCGTTAGTAGAGGGAATCGTAGATGTTTTCAAAAAGCGAAATTTGACAGTGTTTGGCCCTACAGCAAAAGCGGCACAACTTGAAGGTTCAAAGATTTTTATGAAAAATTTCTTGGCACGCCATAATGTTCCTACTGCAAAATATATTGAAACCGATGTACTCAAAGAAGCGTATGATTTTATCATGACATTGGATGCTCCTATCGTGGTAAAAGCGGATGGGCTTTGTGGCGGTAAAGGAGTGATTATCGCACAAAGTCATGATGAGGCAAAAAAGGCTGCGGGAGAAATGCTTTCTGGAAATGCTTTTGGTGATGCGGGTACTAGGATCGTAATCGAAGAGTTTTTGGATGGGTATGAGCTTTCGGTATTTGCGATTTGTGATGGGAAAGATTATGTGGTGCTTCCGGCCGCACAAGATCATAAAAGACTTTTAAACAATGATGAGGGACCTAACACCGGCGGTATGGGAGCCTATGCTCCGACCCCTTTGGTAAATGAAGATATTTATCGTAAGCTTAATGAAAAGGTGATAGAGCCCACACTCAAAGGGATGGAAGCTGAAGGAAACCCTTTTACAGGAGTGCTTTTTATAGGCGTGATGGTTGTCAAAGGAGAGCCTATCGTCTTGGAATATAATGTACGTTTTGGTGATCCTGAATGCGAAGAGTTGATGCCGTTGCTTAAATCGCCGGCATCTGAACTTTTTTATAAAGCAGCCATAGGCGACCTTAAAAGCGCAGAGATTAGTTTTCACGAGAAGTATGCAGTAGGCGTTGTGATGGCAAGTAAAGATTATCCTTACAAGAGTACACCCCCGGCGGAGATTATCGTAGATGATATCCATCATGAAGAACTTCAAGAAAATGCACATATCTCTTATGCAGGTGTCTCGCGTGGTGAAGATGGAAAGCTTTATGCAACTGGCGGAAGGGTGTTGGTCTGTGTTGGGCTTGGTGATAGTATTAAGGAAGCGCAAAAACGTGCTTATATGTTAGTAGGGCAGGTGCATTTCGCCGGGAAGCAGTGCCGTACAGATATTGCGTATCAGGCACTATAGGAAATTGGATGTCTGAAGAGGTTTCTTTGCCGATCGCCAGTACTTCAAAAAGATTGGGTGCCTTTGTGATCGATGATATGGTTATTTCAATTTTTTTAATGATCATTTTTTACGACCAGTTTAGTGGACTATTTTCTCATACGAGTGTCATTGACGATGGAGTAATCGACGCACTCAATGGTTTTTTTGCGCAAAATATCTTCGTGATTTTTAGTATTAAAATCCTTTACCACACACTTTTTATTTGGCAAAATGGGATGACTTTTGGTAAGTATCTTATGAAGATTAAAGTCGTTGATTTAGAGACAAAAACACTACCGACTTTACCTAAGGCATTTATACG
>JBEARN010000112.1:0-4276 GCA_041163165.1 Pseudomonadota bacterium | reverse complement strand
AATAACGTAGTTTCTCTTTTTTGAGCGTCTTTAAGGTAATATCACTTTCCAATTCATACATATCACTTTGCAAATCGGCAGGTTTAGAAAGAGTCACTTCACAAAGTGTCGCAGCCCCCTGTGTGGTAAAACCAAAGCTAGAGAGAATCGCGGAGATCAATACCGACTTCCCTGCCCCACTTGGTCCGGTAAGAACTACCAATCCCTTATCGAACTCTAACTCTACTTCATCAAATGTGACAAGCTCTTTAAGATACAAACGCTCTATCAATGTCGGTCACCCCAGGAGAGTTTTTCGCGCAAAACAGAGAAATAATTTCGCTCTTTTCTATGGAGCAACCTTGCACCTCTTTTTGCCCCTTTGATGACAAGCACATCACCTTCAAAGACCTCATACGCATCCTGACCATCGATGATAGCGATCACTTTTTCATCAATAGGGGTCAAAATAAATGCTTCTGTGAGTGGATACATGACTGGCCCGCCTGATGCCAAATTATAAGCAGTAGATCCTGTCGGTGTTGCAACGATCAAGCCATCCCCTTTGTAGCCATTAAACATCTCTCCATCAATAGAAGCATTAATCTGCACCATTTTAGAGATCACTGGACGGCTGATAACCACATCATTAAATGCAAAAAAAGGTTGTTTTTCACCGGAAATTTTTCGGATATACCCTTCTATCATCATTCTCTCATCGATACGGTATTCACCATTAAGCAACTGTGCCAAAAAGTTGTCGACATCGTCGATGGTGATATCGGCCAAAAATCCTAAATTCCCTGCATTGATCCCAACAACAGGTTTATGGTAACCATAACTCCGACGCACCAAAGAAAGAAGCGTTCCATCCCCACCAAGAGAGACTAAAAAATCGGCGGCTTCGCACATATTTTCAAAAGGAATACCTTTCAAACCGATCATCCCAGCAGAACGTTCTGCCAACAATACTTTAATCCCTTTGGCTTCAAATTCTGATTTGATACGTTCAAACAGCACTTTAATTCCGGGATCATTCGGCTTCAATATAAATCCGGCCGTTGTGATCTTTTCTAATCTATGGTCATCCAATGTTTTTATCCTAAAAAATAATTATCAACTGTTAGGGTATCATAAATCTACTGTTAGTTTTTCAAAAACTTTCAGTTTGACACTCTCTTTGGGATGAATTTAACCCTAAACTACTTTTTGATATAATCCGCGTTCATACTTAGAAAACTGCGAGGATCGTCGATGAGAACACATTATTGTGCAGAGATTAACGAAAAACATATTGGTGAGGAGATCACTGTTGCCGGTTGGGTTTCTAGCCGAAGAGACCACGGTGGACTTATCTTCATCGATTTGAGAGATAAAGATGAAGTAGTGCAACTTGTGTGTGATCCGGCAGATGATGCTGTTGCGCATAAGATCGCTGAAGAGGTGAGAGATCAGTTTGTACTCATCGCTACAGGAAAAGTGCGTGCAAGAGGTGAAGGGCTAGAAAACCCTAAACTCAAGACAGGAAAAATTGAGCTCGTCGTCTCTAAACTCACTATCGAAAACCGTTCAAAACCGATGCCTTTTGATCTAGATGACGAAAGAGTCAATGAAGAGATCAAACTCAAGCACCGATACCTTGAACTCCGCACGCAAAAATCATACGATATTTTTAAACTCCGCTCAAAAGCAACAATCGCTGCACGAAACACACTGGACGAACTAGGATTCCTCGAAGTAGAAACACCTATCATTACCAAGTCGACACCTGAAGGCGCCAGAGATTATCTCGTCCCTTCACGCGTGCACCAAGGTGAATTTTATGCCCTTCCACAATCTCCACAGCTTTTTAAACAACTATTGATGGTAAGTGGTTTTGACCGTTATTTTCAAATCGCAAAATGTTTTAGAGATGAAGATTTAAGAGCGGATAGACAACCAGAATTTACCCAAATAGACGTCGAGCTCTCTTTTTGTGATCAAGAAAATGTGATAAGTGTCGCTGAAAAACTCATCCATAACATATTTACTTCCTGTGGATTTGACATCCCAACCACATTTAAACGTATGGCATACAGTGAAGCGATGGAAAAATACGGTTCAGACAAGCCAGATATGCGGTATGATCTCTCTATGGTCGATGTCATCGATATCTTCCAAAGATGCGACAATGAAATTTTTTCAAATATTGCCAATGCCCCTAAGAAAAATCGCATCAAAGCACTCAGAGTACCAAAAGGTGATGAAATCTTTTCGAAACGGCAAATGAAAGGATTTGAAGATTACGTCCGAAAATTTGGAGCTTCCGGACTGGGTTATTTTCAAATGAAAGAAGATGGACTCAAAGGTCCTTTGACGAAATTTTTCACAGAAGAAGACCTTCAGGCGATCGTTGATCGTTGTCAACTAGAGATTGGTGATGCCGTCTTCTTTGGTGCTGGAGAGAAAAAACTTGTTTGGGATTATATGGGTCGTTTCCGTATCTTCCTTGCAGAGACGATGGAGATCATCCCAGAAAATACGTTTGAATTTTTATGGGTTGTAGACTTCCCTATGTTTGAAGTAGAAGAGGGACGCGTTAAAGCACTTCACCATCCATTTACGCAACCAAAATCACTTGACTATGAGGATATCGAAGAGATCGAATCTATCGCATACGACATTGTACTTAATGGTACAGAACTAGGTGGCGGTTCGATCCGTATCCATAAAGAAGCAATGCAAGCAGAGATCTTTAAGCTACTTGGTATTGATGAAGAAGAGGCTCAGGAGAAATTCGGATTCTTGCTTGATGCACTCAAATATGGCGCACCTCCACATGGTGGATTTGCGATCGGTTTAGATAGATTGATCATGCTGATGACGAGAAGCCAGTCTATCAGAGACGTCATCGCATTCCCTAAAACACAAAAAGCACAATGTCTCCTCACATCGGCCCCTAGCGAAGTAGACCCAGAACAGCTTAAAGAGTTAAGCATCAGAATTAGACAACAAGCACCCACTGCTTAATTAAACGAAAAAGGAAACACTATGAAAAAATTATTTCTTATCATCGGAGCACCTGGATCAGGCAAAACAACAGATGCAAGTATCATCGCCCAAAAAAATGACAACATCGTGCACTATTCTACAGGCGATATGCTCAGAGAAGAAGTAGCCAGTGGAAGCAGCTTAGGCAAAGAGATAGAATCATATATCTCTAGAGGTGCTCTTGTGCCACTCGATATCATCGTCAATACGATCGTATCAGCGATCAAAAATGCGCCGGTAAATAATGTTCTTATCGATGGATATCCAAGAAGTACAGAACAAATGACAGCCTTTGATGCACTTGTAGAAAAAGAAGAGAATATCGAACTTACTTCAGTCATAGAAGTAAGGGTTTCTGAAGAAGTGGCACGCGAGAGAATCTTGGGAAGACGTGCAGAAGCTGCTCCTGGTCAAGAACGTTCAGATGACAGTGAAGAGGTCTTTAACGATAGAATGAAAATCTATACCGATCCATTGGCAGAAATTCAATCATTCTACACAAATAAAAACCTTCTAAAAGTGATTTCTGGAGAAAGAACACTAGAAGAAGTGGTTGACGATATGGAAGCTTTTGTAAAAAGCAATATCTAAACAGCACTTTAGGCGCTGAGCGTTCAGCGTTCAGTGTATGGCATAATGCTATGTAAATACTCCACATTTAAAATTTATCATTCAACACTCAACATTTCTTCAAGTGTCACTTTCACGTTTTCCCCTAAAGCAACCACATCATAACCACCTTCCAAGAAGAAGACAAATGGTATATCTTTACTGTCCAATATAAGTCGTACCATTTTTTGTATCCCGTCTGTTGTGATGTTCAACTGTGCTAAAGGGTCACTTTCATGCAAATCGTACCCCGCAGAAACCAAAATAATATCTGGTTCAAATTGCTTTACACATACAGGAAGTTCATTTGCATAAATCTCAAGCAACTCTTCATCTCCACTCTCTGGAAGCATCAAAAAATTAGCCGTATATCCTAAACCTTTTGCCATCCCTTTTTCTTTTTCCAATCCTGTTCCCGGATAGGTAAACGCTTGATGCGAGGAAAAATAAAATACGGTATTATCTTCATAAAAAATCTCTTGTGTTCCATTACCATGATGAACATCAAAATCGATGATCATTACTTTTTCATACCCTATCTTTTGCGCATAACGTGTTGCGATAGCAATGTTATTAAAAAGACAAAAACCCATGGCTTGATCCACTCTTGCATGATGTCCTGGTGGTCTCACCGCACAAAAAGCCCTTTCAAATTCTC
>JBEARN010000111.1:0-4010 GCA_041163165.1 Pseudomonadota bacterium | reverse complement strand
TATCGGGTATGCACCGATTTCAGTGAAAATTGAAGGTGCAGCGCATGAGTTTGATAATATCAGAGGGATGCATGAAGATGTGGCTGTATTTATTATCAACCTTAAAAACATTCGGTTTAAAATTAAAGACGATAGTGATAAAGTTGAACTTAAATATAGTTTTTCAGGACATAAAGAAGTAACAGCGCAAGACTTGAACAATGATCAAATTGAAGTAGTGAATGGGGATCTTCCTTTAGCAACACTGAACGAAGATGCTACACTTAACTTTACTGTGGTCATAGCAAAAGGGATCGGATATGTACCAAGCGAAGACCTTAGAGATGAGGTTGAAAGTGATACGATCGCACTCGACGCATTCTTTACTCCTGTAAGAAAAGCTAATTATAAGATTGATTCTGTTTTGGTAGAAGACAATCCTAATTTTGAAAAGATCATATTTGATATCGTAACAGATGGACAAATCGGTCCTGTTGAAGCGTTTACAAATGCACTTGAAGCGATGAACAAACAACTCTCTGTTTTTAGTTCAGTGTTAGATTTAGATATCTCTGCTGCACCGATCAAAAAGAGCAGTGACGATGGTGAGATCAAACCTTTTATGCAAACGGTTGATAGTCTTGGATTGAGTGCTAGATCATTTAATTCACTTGACAGAGCAGGGATCAAATATCTTGGTGAGTTGATCTTGATGAATGAAAATGAGATTAAAAATATCAAAAATCTTGGTAAGAAATCTTTAGATGAAATTACAGACTGTCTTGTGGACTTAGGGTATGGTTCAGATTTTGAACTTGCAGATAGCACAAGA
Organism: Pseudomonadota bacterium; assembly: GCA_041163165.1. Taxonomy (GTDB): domain Bacteria; phylum Campylobacterota; class Campylobacteria; order Campylobacterales; family Sulfurovaceae; genus Sulfurovum. Next base: position 3,199 of record JBEARN010000111.1, on the reverse strand, counting down.
ATAGCACTTGTAAAGAAAATGGATCAACTTAAAAAATAAGTTGCATCTGGGCACAAGGGACATTGGTATGATGTGTATCAGTGACTTAAATAAAAAAGGAAAATAGTATGAGACATAAGCACGGTTATCGTAAATTAAATAGAACGTCTGCACACAGAGCAGCACTTCTAAAAAATCTCTCTATTGCTTTGACAAAAGAGGGTAAAATAGAGACTACATTGCCAAAAGCGAAAGAGCTTAGAAGTTACTATGAAAAGTTGATCACAAAAGCAGCTTCAGGTGACTTTAATGCACACAGAGCAATCTTTGCAATGTTACAACACAAAGAGTGTACGAATGCACTTGTAAATGAGATCGCACCAAAGTATGCAGATAGAAACGGTGGATATACAAGAATCATTAAAACACGTATGAGAAAAGGTGATGCAGCGCCAATGGCGATCATCGAACTCGTATAATTGCATTTTAACTTCAATACTTCAAGGGATTCCCTTGGGTATTATTTATCCCTCTGTATTTTCAATTCCTCATTTTTATTGCATCATTTCATATGTTAATGTTCATTTTTTATGCATATTCTTTGTAAAACAAATTCTGAACGCTGAACACTTTCGCTAAGCGCATTATTGACAAACTAACACTTTTAGTGTATAACACATTTTAGAATAACGATGATTTTGTTATAATCACAGGAGTATTTGTCTCTTAAGAGATGAGACAAAATAAGGAGAAGAAGTAGTGATACCATTCACAGATGAAGAACTTGAACCAGCAGTTGCAAATGTTATTGAGAAGGTGCGCCCTTCAATAAAGCTTGACGGTGGAGATATTAGATTGATTGCTATTCAAGGCGGGAAAGTGTATGTGCAGCTCCAAGGGGCTTGCGTAGGGTGTAGCAGTTCAGGTACGACACTAAAATTTGGTGTAGAGAGACAGATGCAAACTTTAATTCATCCTGAGATTACAGTGACCAATGTGCCTGCGGGATTTGAAGACAAACTAGATCAATTGGTGTAAAATGAGCAAAGTGAGTCAAGACCTTCTTTTGCAAAGAGCTGAAAATGAATTTTTGCAAGGGGAATATGCTAAAGCATTGAGAAGCTATGGATTGATCTTAAAAGATTATCCTAGTTTGGACGAAGCAAAGATCGGTGTGTATTTGAGTGATTTAGGGATCGAAAGCGAAGAAGAAGCACAAGCTTTGTTTGATTATTATCAAATGATCAAAAGCGAAAAAGCGAATGCGGTTGAAATTATTGATGATTTGATCGCAAATCTTGATACCTCAAAGCATAAATTGCAAGCATTATTGGCCGAACCTTTGGAAGAGCAGATCGAGTATGGTGATGGAATACGCTATAGTGATTTTCAAGCATTGGTGGAAAGCAGAGGGGATTTTAAAAAAGCCTTTGAAGACATTATGTTTTCTACGAAAGTGATCATTACCAACAAAGATGAATTTATCGACTTTATCACACAGTTAACCAAAGAAGGATTTGATGAAATGGCATTGGGATATTTAGATGCCACGGCAAATCTTTTTGGAAATGATCAGGAGGTACTCGCCCTATACCATAAGGTTAGGGGAGACAAATAGTGAAATTAGATTTTCAAAAAGATACCTATCTTTTTTTAACAGATGATACGAGTAAACTCGATGAGAAAACACTCTTTCTTAAAACAGCACAAAACAAACATTATTACGAACAACTCGATCCTAAACCTTCGGCTATTGATGTAAAAGAGTTGATCTCTTTTTGGGGCGTAGACCAACTCAAGGTTGTAGGGGTAACCGGCACAAACGGGAAAACCACCGTTACTGCGGCGATTTACTCTCTTTTGCTGGATCTTGGAGAAAAACCCGCATTGCAAGGAACGCGTGGGCTCTTTGCCCAAGAGAAGCGAATCGAAGAGAAAAGTATGACAACCCCTTCTATCTTGGAGACGCTGCACAATATGAAGCAAACGCTTGATATGGGATGTAACCACTTTATCATGGAGGTGAGTTCGCATGCTATCCATCAAGAGCGTATAGAGGGATTAAAGTTTGCGTTGAAAGTACATACCAACGTAACAAGTGATCACTTGGATTATCATAAAACCGTTGAAGAGTACCGACGAGTAAAAAGCCTATTTTTCGCCGATGAGTCACCTAAGCTGCTCAACAAAGATGACATTAAACATATCACTTACAATCCTGTCAATGCACAAAGCTATGGCGTCGATGAACCAGCTACTTTTAAAGTACAAGCTTTTTCTTTATTGCATGGAATTACAGCAGGGATCAAATACCTTAAAGAAGAGGCAACGTTTCATTCTCCGATGGTGGGGCTTTTTAATCTTTTTAATTTGATGGCTGCGATCGGTGCAGTGCAAATGCTTACGGGAAAAAAGCTAGAAGAGATTTGTGAAGTTGTAGAGTATTTTGGTGGGGTTTCCGGTCGTATGGAAGTTGTGAGTCGTGATCCATTGGTCATTGTCGATTTTGCCCATACGGATGATGGAATGTATCAGGTACTTGAAGCGATGAAAGACCGTGATATTTCTGTTGTTTTTGGAGCAGGGGGCAATCGTGACAAAGCCAAACGCCCACGAATGGGGGCTGTTGCTGGAAGATATGCGAAGAAGATTTATGTGACCAGTGACAATCCTAGGGATGAAGTCCCCGAAATGATACTGGAAGATATCTTGGTGGGACTTCATGGAAAAGCACATGTGACAGCGACACCAGATAGACGACTTGCGATCAAAATGGCGCTTGAAGCGCTTGAAGAGAATGAAGTGTTGATGATCCTTGGCAAAGGGGATGAAGATTACCAAGAGATCAAGGGGGTGAAATATCCGTTTGATGACAGAGAAGTGGTGCGAGAGTTGCTTGCGCAAGCAAGTGAATAGATAATAGTGAAGAGTGAATAGTGTAGGTAAGCATTGCGTCGCAATGCTTTGATTAAAAGATCAAACATTTCTTTAAGGAATTAAGAGTAAAATACTCTTAATTAAACTTCAAAGGAATTATTATGGTAAATAGTATACCGCAACCAGCATTTTACATTTTTAAATGTCAACAGTCAGCACCTCCAGGGATGCCGAAACCTTCATGTGTCAAGGCAAACGATGCTGAATCTCAACAACTCTTTCAGCATCTTGCGCAGACATTGATGCAAAAAGGGATCATCGGAACCGTTTCTCCTATCCAAAC
>JBEARN010000110.1:0-4032 GCA_041163165.1 Pseudomonadota bacterium | reverse complement strand
GCAACATCTCATCAACGAACCTATCGTTACATCCAATGATACAAATGATCGTATCGTTGAATATGCTCAAGAACAAACTTCTACATATGAAGAACCGACTCCAGAGAAAAAAGAAGCGTATGAAAACACGATGAAGAAAATCGCTTCTGGGATCCAAGATGATCCTAACTACCAACGTTTTTCACTCGATACAGATGAGAAAAAAGCATGGTTTAAAAAGCTGACCTTTCAACTTTGGGATAGACAAATCACACGCGAGCAATTTATCCAAGAAGGATTAAAAAGATACCCAAACAATGGCTATGAGTTTAACTTTATCATCAAGGGATTTACTTTTAACTAAGCCGATAAGAGATCGGGTCTACGCTACCTGCTTCTTCAAATCCTCGAAGCCTTAACCTGCAACTATCACAAACACCGCACGCAACATCTTCGGATTGATAGCAGCTCCATGTCTTTTGAAGTGGGACATGAAGCTCCAATGCTTTTTGGACGATTTGGCTCTTTTTAAGCTTTACGAGGGGCATTTTGATCTTTAAGTGCGTCTCCTCTTTCGTCCCTAGATTGATCGCCTTTTCCATCTGGGAAATGTAACTTTCACGACAATCTGGATACCCAGAACTGTCCTCTTCGACCACACCTATAAACAGTGCTTGTGCACCATGTTTTTCGGCTATGGCAGCAGCAATGGAAAGAAAAATTCCATTTCGAAAAGGGACATAGGTTACAGGCACACCATCTTCTAAACCTCCTGTAGGTACATCGATGCTTTTATCTGTCAAAGCCGATGCTCCTATCTGCTCAAAAAACGGCAGATCGATCTCATACGTTTCAGTCGCATCGAGAGACGAGGCAATCTGACGAAAACACTCAAGCTCTTTGGCTTGTGTACGTTGTCCGTAATTAAAATGCAACGCAATGATCTCATACCCTTCATGTTGTGCTATTGTTGCACTTAAAGCACTATCCATTCCCCCAGAAATGATACATACAGCTCTTTTTTTCATGCCTCTTTTCCTTTTGCTTTCATTGCCTGCATTTTACCAATATTTGGGTAAACTTCGAGCATGATAGAGCTCGATAACCAAACCAATCTTCCGATCAACACTACTCTGCTCGAAGCGATCGCCAAGGTGCTCACGACCCAAAATGTGGAGCTTATCCTCACCGATGATGAAACGATACGGCAACTCAATCGCAAGCATAGAGGAAAAGACCAAAAAACCGATGTTCTCTCTTTCCCGATAGAGACACCATTTATCGAATCTTCTTCTTTTAGTTTACCACTGGGATCTATCGTCATTGCTGATTCTTTTGTCAAGGAAAATGCAGAAAAATTCGGGCACAGTATGCAACACGAATGCTCTTTATTGTTCATTCACGGCATGCTGCATTTGCTTGGCTTCGACCATGAAACAGATCATGGTGAGATGAGAGAAAGAGAAAAACAACTTATCGAACAATTTCATTTACCTGAAAGTTTAATCATCCGAACGGAAGAGGAGTAATCACGTGAGTTTTCTTATTTTTGTTATATCGATGGGTGTCTTAATATGGGGAGCTGATTTGCTGATAGCGCAAAGTGAAAAGATCGCGCTAAAATTTAACATTCCTGAGTTTATCATTGGTGCAACGCTTATTGCCCTAGGGACCTCCTTGCCAGAGATGGCAGCCAGTTTGGCGGCAAGCTTAGGTGACAAACCAGATATTGCTATTTCCAATGTGATCGGTAGCAATATCATCAATATCACCCTTGTTTTAGCGATGGTATTTATCATCACTGTCAATCTCAATCCAAGCAGAGACTTTTTTGCCAAAGACAGTACATGGGCTCTTGTCCCTGTTTTGGTATTTATATTGATGATTCTTGATGGCGTGATCTCCCGTTTTGATGCAGCACTTTTGTTACTTTTAATGGGTGCTTATCTTATCTTTTTGGTTCAAGATGCAAAAAATATCCCTAAAGAAGATTTTGAAGATATCGAAGTAGGTACTTTTTCTTGGATCAAAACGATACCTTTGCTTGCAATCGGACTACTTTTACTGATGATAGGGGCGCACTTTACCGTAGACAGTGCATCAGATATCGCACAAAGTTTTGGTATCTCTGAATGGGTGATCGGTATCGTGATGGTTTCATTTGGCACTTCCTTGCCAGAATTGGCAGTAAGCGTCTCTGCTGCGATCAAAGGAAGAGTAGATATGGCGATAGGAAATATCATCGGCTCCAATATGGCAAACACCACTGTCGTCCTTGGTGCAGCGGCATTGGGTAAACCTATGGCAATCAATGCTTCAGCTTATCTTTTCGATATTTCAACGATGATCATCGCAACATTGCTGCTTGTTTTTATCACAGCAAATAAACTCTACAACAAATCCGCAGGAATCAGCCTCATCATCATCCTGGGGCTCTTTTTAAATAATACCCTTCAAAGTATGTAAAAACGTCTTATTTCGTTTTTGCATCTGCATCGTCAAAATAGTTATGTTCATACAACCATTTATAAATATTGGCAGCGATTGGACCCGAGGCTGTTCCTCCGTGCCCACCATGTTCGATAAGTACTGTGACAATGTACTTTGGATTTTTATACGGTGCATACGTCGTAATCCAAGCATGAGAACGGTGGAAATACGCTAATTGCTCTTCTTTGAGACGTTTTTTCTCTGTCTGAGGGATAGAAGTGACTTGAGAAGTACCTGTTTTCCCTGCGACAACGATAGGCAAATTTCTCATCGTCCAATACGCTGTTCCCCCTGGCGCATTGCACACATCGTACATCCCTTCTCTAATCTCAGTCAAATAACGTGGATTAAATTCTATAGGTTGAAGTTCAGGCTCTATCTTTTTGCCATTGACGATTTTTGCCATGTGTGGTGTAGCCAGTTGAGATGTAGCAAGCAATCCTGTATACCGTGCTACTTGCAACGGCGTCACGAGGTCATATCCTTGTCCAATGGAAGCGATGACTGTTTCTCCGATGTACCAAGGCTGCTTATAGGACTCCATCTTCCAAGTAGTATCTGGTATCACGCCACTATATTCTTTTGGAAGGTCTACCCCTGTTTTAACCCCTAAACCAAATTCGCGTAAATTTTTTGCCATCGCATCGATACCTACTTTTAAACTCTTGTTATAAAAATAGACATCGCAACTTTCACGTATCGCTTTTTTTAACCCGACACTTCCATGTCCACCGTGCTTCCAGCATCTAAATTGGTGCTTACTTTTTCCGATGGTCATATACCCTTTGCAAAATTCACTTTCATCTAACGTAAAGGGCAAAGCTTTTGAATACGCCAAAGCCATTCCCATTTTGATCGTCGAACCTGGAGGGTATGTTCCATGGATGAGTTTATTGGTAAAAGGGTGAGCAAGATCTTCTTGTAAGGCTCTCCAATTTTTACTGCTGATCCCTTCAACAAAAAGGTTTGGGTCATATGCAGGATAACTCACCGCTGCCAAGATGGCACCATCTGTACGCATCACGACTGCAACACCCGTTTGATCTCCAAATTGATCATAGATCATCTTTTGCAACCCTACATCGATATTCAATTTAAGATTATGATTGTCCTCTGGAAGTTTTTTTTCAAGTACTTCGATCGCTTTATTGGTAGCCGTTACTTTGTCGATTTCATACCCCAAACTACCTTGAAGTACTTCATTGTAATAACGCTCCAAACCACTTTTTCCAACTTTGCCCACTTCATTGACAACAGGATCTAGTTCATTTTCACTTTGATTTGAACGTCCTGTATATCCGACGATATGCGCGACATATTTTCCAAAAGGATAATAACGCTTTGTTTCCGCATCAATTTTTAAATTTTCGATCAAACTGAGCTTTGGATACGCACCGATCATCTCTTCATAATGGATAAAATCAACCACCTTAATATGTTTATGGTTATACTTCCAATGATAGTGTAGGCTAAATCTTTGTTGTCGAATCCTGTTCTGTTGATGTCGTAGGTTTCTTTAGCTATACCAGCGATAGTTCCAGCGGCAATCGAATATATAACCGC
>JBEARN010000109.1:0-4037 GCA_041163165.1 Pseudomonadota bacterium | reverse complement strand
TCTCAGATCTTATCTTGCTGCCTACGTTGCTTTTGATGATGAAACCGTATCGATCTTAAAATATGTTACAATCAAAAAAATCAATTTACGGATAGCTATCACATGATGTTTCAAGAATTTAAAGTAGACCATTTAAACCAATTTCCACAAAATTTAGAAAATCTTCTGAATCAACAAAGAGAGATAATTAACGACATCACTCATAGTGATGAAACGAGTTATGAAAAAGTGCTAAAGCCCTTGCAAGATCTGGATGAAGCATTAAATTGTTTCTTTACGCCTCTTTCGCATCTGAATGCTGTGATGAATTCTGAAGAGACGCAAAAAGCCTACGAAGCATCTATACCGCTTCTGTCAAAATTTAGTTCAGAAATGGCACAAAATGTTGACCTTTTTCATAAAATAGAACGCATTCAAACCGATGATCCTCAATCCAATACCGTTGTCTCTCATGAAATCAGAGACTTTGTACTTTCGGGAGTCAACCTTCCTGAAAAAGAGAAAAAACGGATGGAAGAGATCTCACTCGCACTCAGTGAACTCAGCAACCAATTTTCGCAAAATCTGCTCGATGCAACCAACGCTTTTGAACTCATCTTGGAGGATGAAGCAGATGTCGCAGGGATGCCCGAGTCAGATTTGGATGCAGCCAGAGAAGAGATCGAAGGGAAGACTGCATACAAATTCACCCTTCAAATACCGAGCTATCTTGCTTACATGACTTACGGTCCGAACAGAAAACATAGGGAAACTCTTTCAAAAGCCTACGCAACACGTGCACCAGAAAATGCCGAGGTAATCGACCAAATTTTAGCCCTTAAAAAAGAGCAAGCAGCGCTTTTAAACTTTCCCAATTATGCCACTTATGCCCTTGAAACAAGAGATGCTCAGAACGAAGAAGATGTCCTTTCTTTTCTCAACGCTTTAGCTGATGCAGCACTGCCTCAGGCAAAAATAGAATTGGATGCACTCAAAGCTTATGCGAAATACATAGATAATATAGACGATTTTGCCGGATATGATGTAGGTTATTACAGCGAAAAACTCAAAAAAGAGAAGTTTGACTTTGATGACACGATGACCAAGCCTTATTTCGAACAAAAAAATGTCCTTCATGGGATGCTTGAGATCATTTCAGAACTCTTTGATGTTGCATTCAAAACCGTAGAGGTTCCAACCTGGCACAGTTGTGTCCAAACGTTTGATATCTATGATCAAGGGAAACTCTCCGGTCGCATCTATTTTGACCTGGAAGCACGGAAAGAAAAACGTGGTGGTGCGTGGATGAATGACTGGGAAACACACTTTGTGGACAGCCAAGGAGAAACGCATCTTGCTTCTGCCTTCATCGTCTGCAATTTTTCTCCGACGACCAAAGAGACCCCATCACTCCTTCGTCACGATGATGTCGTAACACTTTTCCATGAGATGGGACATGCGATCCATCATCTTTTCGGAAAGTGTCATGAACGTCCCGTATCTGGCATCAATGGTGTGGCATGGGATGTGGTAGAATTTCCTTCGCAGTTTTTAGAAAACTTTGCTTATGAAACAGCGATTTTAAAACGTTTTGGATACCACTACAAAACCAAAGAAGCGATTCCAACGCCCCTTTTGGAAAAGATTAAAGAGACAAAAAATTACCAAGCTGCCTTAGGCATCTTGCGACAGGTAGAGTTTTCACTCTTTGATTTTGAACTCCATCAAGCACTTTATCAAGGGGAAGAGGTGCAAAATTTGCTGGATAAAATTCGTGAGAAAACATCACTGCTCAAACCACCAAGCTACAACAAATTTCAGCATGGTTTTTCCCATATATTTGCTGGAGGCTATGCGGCAGGTTACTACAGCTACAAGTGGGCAGAAGTGCTCTCCGCTGATGCCTTCTTCTCCTGCATCGATCCTGAAACAGGATTTGACAAAGCACACGCAAAAGGCTATAAAGAATTTATTTTAGAAAATGGCGGAGCACAAGAGATGAATGCACTCTATCAAGCATGGCTAGGGCGCAAAGCAGATGTCAAAAGCCTGACGAAACTCTACGATATAGCATAAGGAAAATCAGTGAAAGAATACCGTTCCTTGGCGCTTACCATCATCGCGATTTTTATCATCACGTTTATGGCAGCTTACTACAGCACCTCTTTTGAGGCACAACAAAACTATCTCTCCCTCTTCATTCTTTTGGGTGTCATGCTTTTTATTTTTTCTGTTTTGGTTGTTTTTGCCCTTTTGGGATTTAAATCTTTTGCGATCTTTTTAGCCCTTTTGCTCGGCTTAGTCTTAGAAGCGTATGGACCTTTGGGGGCATTTTTCGTGACAGCGATTACCTATTTTATCTGGGGATCTGTTTTTGTGATGGAACTCCTCCTTTTCCAAAATGGAAGCGAAGGAGCTAAAGAGTGGTTTTTAGAACGATATGCATTCCAAACCTTTAAGATCGAGTACTATTCTTTCTACCCTCTTATGGGTTTTCTGTATCTCATACTGGAAGTCATCCCTCATCTCTTTTCACAAGAGACTCTTGTGAAGTTCTCCCCCAAAGAGGTGTTTGAAAAGATGAAGTTATTACTCAAGTAACTGAAGCAGTTTACTTTTTATCGATCAAGTTTTTGATGCGCTCAGGCTGCTTTTTGCCTTCGATGATAAAGCGAAGCGCATTTAAGCGGATAAACCCTTCTGCATCGCCTTGGTTATAGACTTCATCTTCTTCAAACGTAGAATGCGCTTCAGAGTAAAGTGACTCCGCTGAGCTTCTTCCTATCACGATCACATTCCCCTTGTAAAGTTTGATATTGACTTCACCATTGACTCTCTCTTGCGTCGCATCGATAGCAGCTTGAAGCATCTTGCGTTCTGGTGACCACCAGTATCCATTGTAGATCAATTTTGCATAACGTGGCATCAACTCATCTTTGAGATGCGCCTCTTCTCTATCGAGCGTGATAGACTCTATCGCTCTATGCGCTTTAAGCATGATCGTCCCGCCAGGTGTCTCGTAACATCCACGTGCTTTCATCCCTACATATCGGTTTTCTACGATATCGATACGCCCGATCCCGTGTTTGTTGCCATACTGGTTCAGCCTTTCAAGCAGTGTTGCCGGAGACATCTCTTCACCGTTGATCGCGACAGGATCACCCTGCTTGTAAGTGATCGTGATATACTCTGCCTCATCTGGAGCCTCTTCAGGTGAGTTCGTCCAAAGCCACATCGCATCTTCTGGCTCATTGGCAGGATTTTCAAGGTGAAGCCCTTCATAAGAGATGTGGAGTAAATTTGCATCCATAGAATATGGGCTTGCTTTAGGATTGCCATTTTCATCCATGTGCTTTTTAGAGATCTCGATCCCATGCTCTTTTGCATACGCCAAAAGCTTTTCTCTCGAATTCAAATCCCACTCTCTCCAAGGAGCGATTACCGTGATATCTGGGTTAAGACTCAAATACCCAAGCTCAAAACGCACTTGGTCATTCCCCTTTCCTGTCGCACCATGACTCACTGCATCTGCACCCGTTTGCGTTGCGATCTCTATTTGTTTTTTTGCGATCAACGGTCTAGCGATCGAAGTACCGAGCAGGTATTCCCCCTCATAAATCGCATTGGCTCTAAACATAGGGAATACAAAGTCTTTGACAAACTCTTCTCTAAGGTCCAAGATGAAGATGTTTTCAGGTTTGATCCCCATAGCCAGTGCTTTTTGACGTGCCGGTTCTACCTCTTCACCCTGCCCCAAATCAGCCGTGAAAGTCACTACTTCACAGTTGTATTCATCTTGAAGCCACTTTAAAATGATGCTTGTATCAAGCCCACCCGAGTACGCGAGCACCGCTTTTTTGATCTCTTTTTTTGCCATTGCATTGCCTTTTATGAAACAGATATTTTTATGGTGGCGATTTTACCATAAGGTAGGTAATAGTTAATTGTGTGCGATTCCCCCATCACCATCACGAATCACCATCACGTCGCAAAGCGACTTCTTAACGCTCAACGCTCAACGCTTAACGCTTAACGCTTAACGCTCAATCCCCAATATT
>JBEARN010000108.1:0-4071 GCA_041163165.1 Pseudomonadota bacterium | reverse complement strand
AATCACAGTAGCGGTAAGAGCAGACGGTTCAGGAACGACTTATAACTTTACATACTTTTTAAATAAACTTGACCCTTCTATCAAGGCAGATAAACTTCCGATGTGGAAAGCACCAAAACTTGTAGCAGGTAAATCAAACTCTGGTGTATCGGCAAATATCCAACAGATCAAAAACTCTATTGGGTATATCGAGTATTCTTATAAAGAGAGTTTAGGGCTTGCAGCAGCGCAAGTAGAAAATAAAGAGGGGAATTTCATCAACCCAACACCACAGTCTTTCCAAGATGCAGCAAAATATGCTACTTGGACAGCGGAAAATGATTTCTATGCGGTGATCGGTGATGCTGCTGGTGCGACATCATACCCTATCGTAGCGGCAACATTTATTTTGATTCCAGAAGAAAAAATGGAAACCAACAAAGAGGTCATCAAATTTATCGACTGGGCATATAAAAATGGTGATGCAGCAGCAACAAAACTTGGTTATGTGCCACTTCCAGCATCAACTAAAGAGGAGATCAGAAAATACTGGTCAAGCAAAAATATCCAATAAGAAGATTACCTAAAATCTTCTACCCCCTCATTAAGCAGGGGCTACTTTTATTACGCATCATATTTATAGATTGCACTTTTTGAATACACTCCTTATAACTTTTATACATGTGATCCGTAATCAAAATGTTATCAACTTATCATAGAATTTTGTTCAATTTCAAATGAGGTACAACAGATGGGTGGAAAACTCTTTAAAAACTTTTCTTTTTTTTCGGCGACACTCTCTTTTTTTATTTTGGTCGGGATTTTTGGCGTACTTTTCTCTTATGCTCAGGAAGCACTGCATGAATTTGGGATCAATTTTTTGTATATCGAGACATGGCAAAAGATAGATTCAGATGGTGAGGGTGGAGTCTTTGGCGGGTATATACCTATTATCGGTACCCTGCTTAGCACTACGATCGCGATGGTTCTGGCGACGCCATTGGCGATGGGTATTGCTATCTTTTTAACCGAAATTGCACACAATACTTTGATCAAACCGGTTTCGATCGCGATCGAACTTTTGGCAGCAATTCCAAGTATCATTTATGGTATGTGGGGACTTTTTTATTTTGCACCGATTGTGCAAGAGATTTTTGGCGGGAATGGTGTGGGATTGCTCACGGCAGGGATTGTATTGGCGATCATGATCATCCCTTTTATGGCTGCCATCACAAGAGATGCGATGAACACTACGCCGCCAGTACTTAAAGAATCGGCGTATGCGATAGGCGCTACCAAGTTTGAAGTGATCAAAGATGTGGTGATGCCTTATGCCAAAGGGGGGATCATCGGATCGATCATTTTGGCTTTAGGGCGTGCATTGGGAGAGACGATGGCAGTTGCATTCCTTATCGGTTCAGTGATGAGTTTGCCAAGCACGATTACAGATGCTACGACATCGATCCCTGTGCTTCTTGCAAATAACTTCTCGGAAGCGCAAGATCTTGAGATCAGTAGTATGTATTATTTGGCGCTCATACTTTTCCTTGTAAGCTTTGTATTGATCTCTTTGGCAAAGTTTTATTTTATCGGCAGAAAAAAATATTAGGGAGACAATTATGAATAGATTTTTGATGAATAAATTGGTGTTGGGTCTTTCTACCTTATCTGCAGCTGTCGGGCTTGGATTTCTTTTTTGGATATTGGTGACGCTTAGCTATAAAGGTGTGACAAGTATCCAATGGAGTACATTTACGAACGATTTAGTCGAAGGGGGAATTCGTAATTTGTTAGTAGGACAGTTTACGATGGCTATCTTGGGGAGTATGATCGCTATACCGGTTGGTATGATGGCGGGGATTTATCTCAGAGAATACAGCAACAACTCTAAACTCGCTTCTGTGATGCGAAACTTGAGCGACGTGATGATGTCGGCACCCTCTATTGTCATAGGGGTCTTCGTGTTTGCTTTGCTGGTAAAACCATTTAACGGGTATAACGGTTGGGCAGGTATCGTTGCTTTGGCGATCATGATGATCCCTATCATCATCAGTACGACTGACAACATGTTGTCACTTGTGCCACAGGAGCTTAGAGAGGCGGGGATCGCTTTAGGTGGAAGTAAACATAAAATTATTTTACAGATCGTTGTCAAAGCAGCCAAAGTAGGTATCACGACAGGTATTTTGCTCTCTTTCGCACGCATTATCGGAGAGACTGCACCGCTACTTTTTACGTCGGCAAACAACCAGTTTTTTACGATGGATTTAAGCGGACAATTCCCTTCGTTGACAGTGAGTATTTACAACTTGGCAACCTACCCAGATGCTGAAAGTAGAGCTTTGGCTTGGGCAGCATCATTTGTGTTGACAGTGATTGTATTGGCGATGAACCTTTTAGGGCGATTTATCATCAGAAATAAAAAATAAGGAAACAAGCAATGACAAAAAGTACTATGATTATGGAAGTGAAAGATTTCTCTTTCACCTATCCTGGGGCAACTGCGCCATCATTAAAAAAGATCAATTTGCCGGTAGAGAAAAATAAAATCACAGCACTCATCGGACCTAGCGGATGCGGTAAATCGACCTTGCTTCGTTCGATGAACCGCATTCATGATCTTTATCCTGGCAACAAGTATGAAGGGAAAATTAACCTTTATAGCCAAACTGCTCCAGAAAAAAATATTTTAAAGATCAAAGATGAGTATGATTTTATCAAATTGCGTCAAGATGTAGGGATGATCTTTCAAAAACCAACGCCATTTCCGATGAGTATTTTCGACAATGTCGCTTATGGATTGAAACTTTCAGGGATCAAAGACAAAAAAGAGATAGAACATAGGGTAGAAAAAGCACTTAAAGGTGCGGCGATTTGGAAAGAGACCAAAGACAGACTGAACCAAAGTGCTCTAGGCTTAAGTGGCGGGCAACAACAGAGACTTTGCATCGCTAGAGCGGTTGCACTCAAACCAGATGTATTGCTTTTTGATGAACCGACCTCCGCTCTGGACCCCATCTCTACTGGGGCGATCGAAGAGTTGATCGCAGAACTCAAAAGTGATATTTCAGTCGTTATCGTCACACACAATATGCAGCAGGCAAGTCGTTTGAGTGATTATACGGCATTTATGTATCTGGGGGATTTGATCGAATATGACAAAACAGAGACGATCTTTTTGAACCCTTCTCAAAAATTAACAGAAGATTATATTACCGGTAGATTTGGATAAGGAGAAACCATGTTAACAAAAAATGAAGAAAAACTAGTAGAAGTCAGAGAAAAAACGGCTGAAGTGTTAGAAGATTTGCTTATCTCGCAAAAGTTGGCACTCCATGCGATAGAAGCGTGTGATTCGAAAAGTTTTGACCAAGTGAAAGTGCCGCTTAAAAGCATCAATAAAAAGGTGGAAGATATCGATAACTTGGTATTGAGTATTTTTGCACTTTATTCGCCTGAAGCAAAAGACCTTAGAGAGATGGTAGCATTTTTGAAGATTACTTCTTCGTTGCAGCGTATCGCCATCAATGAAAAGAATTATATGAGAAATATGGAAATATGCAATCCCGATACTTCTAAAGAGTTAAGAGATATCATCCAAGAATCACTCTCGATCAACCGTTGCGCGATAGCGGCTCTGAACTATGCGGTAGAGATGGTACATGAGATAGCAGATAAAGATAAACTCAAAGATTTGGCAGCGAAGATCGATGTGGAAAATTCTAAAACAGATGATATTTATGCCCTCATAGAAAAGGATGCCTTGCAGATCATGCATAAAGATCATGAGGTAAATGAAGGGATTTTAAACCTTTTAAAATATATCAGAAAAAATGGAAAAATCATCGATAGGCTGGAAGATATCTCATCAAGATTAATCTTTGCAAGAATTGGCGGAAAACTTTAAAATTTTTAACTCTATGCTATAATGCATGAATGAAAAATGAAGAGATTGAAATCGTTGTTATTGAAGATGAAGAAGATATTTTAGAGCTTATAGAGTATCATCTTGGGAGAGAAGGATATACTGTTACAGGCTTTCTTTCGACCGACAATGTAGAGCAGTTTTTAGAAGAAGAAAATCCCTCTTTA
>JBEARN010000107.1:0-4081 GCA_041163165.1 Pseudomonadota bacterium | reverse complement strand
CATTGGCGAATGGACTCGTCATCGGCGCAGTGATCGCGAATCTCTATACGATCGTGATCTCTATGATCGAGAGCGGCAAAGAGAAAACAGATTTTTAATTAGGTATGAAGGGGGGAGTATTGATACTCTCTTTTCTTAATTTATTGCATAAAAAATTGATATCCATATAAGGTTTAGTGTTGAGAGTAGCACTTTTTGTGATTGTTTTATCTTTGCAGTTATATGCATTGCCCTCTCTAATCGTACAAGAGATCCGTAAATCGAGAATTCCTGAGAGTGACATCAGCATTTACATCAAAGAAGCGGGTGAAAAAGGGAAAGTGATCGCATCTTTGAATGCAGAAGTTTTACGAACCCCTGCGTCAATTATCAAAATTTTACCTACGTATGCCTCTTTGTTGCAATTTGGTTTTGACTACCGTTGGCCGACAGAATTTTATACCGCAGGTACACTCTACCCGAATGGTCGTTTAGATGGTGATCTTGTGGTCAAAGGATATGGTGATCCGACACTCAACGATGAAGATTTAGATAGTATTATTACCCAATTCAAAGAACGTGGGCTTAAACAAATCAATGGGAATATCATCATCGATAGAAGCTATTTTCAAGTAGGCAACAAAGACAGTGCTTATTTCGATGAAAATCCTTACAGTGCGTACAATGCACTGCCAGATGCCATGATGTTCAATGAGCGTTTAGTGACCGTTTGTGTTACTCCAAGAAAACGTACGGTGACTAAAAAATATGCTGATGAAAGTTATAAGGTCATTGATCGACTTCAGATAGTCAATAAGCCTTGCACAGGGAGATATAATTGGCCTCAAGTACGTATCGATACGCAAACATCTACGCCGACTATGTTTTTGCAAGGGCAAATCTCAAATCGATGTGGCGAACGTAATATCTGCAAAGTGATAACAAAGCCGTACAAATCTTTTTACTATGCATTGAAAGAGAGATTAAAACGATCTGGTATTTATGTGAAAGGGCGGCTCAAGCTGACTAAAACACCTCAGAATGCAAAAATATTATTTACACACTATTCAAAAAGTTTGGAAGAGATTGTTTCTGAGACATCTAAAGAGAGCAACAACCTTTATGCAAGACATTTGATGCTCCATTTGGGTACCCAAAAATATGATGCTCCCGCTACGTTGCAAAAAGGGAGAAATGCTATTGCAGCTATCTTGCGAAAGGAAGGGGCACTAGACAATAGAAAGCTCAGAATTGATAATGGTTGCGGACTTTCACGTATTTCTAAACTACGCGCCAATAGGTTAGCGGGTGTCCTTGACAGTGCGTATGACCGTTATGGAAAAAGATGGATGGAAACACTTTCCATCGCTGGGGTGGATGGGACGATCAAGAGGCGTTTTTTGTATCAGGCAGTTAAAGGGCATGCATGGATGAAGACGGGTACACTGAAACACGTCAAAAATATCAGCGGTTATGTCGAAAATAAAGCAGGAAAATTGTATACCGTTGTCATCATGATACAAAATGCAAGGGCAGCGAGTTATGGCGCAAAACTGCAAGATGAAATCTTAAAATGGTTGGCAAAAAGTACGGCGAAACCAGGGGTAGATACGGAAGCGTTAGAAGAAGTATCACCACGTCAAAACACGACCCAAAATCTTTTAAAGAATGTGCCGAAAAAACCTGTATCCCAAACCGTATCCTCTGCGTATTACATACAAGCGGGGGTGTTTAATCGACCCCCAAATCAGGCGTATCTTTCTAGGATGAAGACATTAAATTTGCCTTATAATGTAGTGCATCAAAAAAACTATAAAGTCCTTATCGGAGGGTACCAAAACGAAAAAGAGGCACGGTTGATTTTGCAAAAAGTGCGCGCAAACATAGAGCCTAGTGCTTTTTTGATAAAGTTGTAGTTTACGCCAAATAGGTTATAATCTTTTTTAAAAATCATAGAGACCTAATGAACTTCGAAACCTACCCTTTTGAGAAACTGAATGCACTTTTAGAAGACATCACCCCCAACAGCACTTATGCCCCTTTAAGTCTCACCATCGGCGAGCCTCAATTCGATACACCAATTTTTATACGTGAAGCGCTGCATGCGTCTTCCGCACTGCTGAACAAATACCCAAAAACCGCAGGTGAAGACGAATTGAGAGAAGGGATGTTAACCTACACTCAAACCCGTTTCGGGCTTACTTTAACACAGGAACAGATCATCCCTACTTTTGGGACGAGAGAAGTTCTTTTTAATTTTCCGCAGTTTTTGCTTCATGACGTGAAAGATCCTGTGATGGTTTTTCCTAATCCATTTTATCAAATCTACGAAGGGGCAGCCAAAGCATCCAATGCGAAAGTGATTTACTTAGATTTAAATGAAACCAACCACTTTCAACCCATCATCGATGAAGCAATTTTAAAAAGTGCTCATTTAGTCATTTTGAATTCACCCAACAATCCTACCGCTTCGGTGATGCCGATGGAAGAGATGAAAAAGTGGGTAGCACTGGCGTTGAAGCATGATTTTGTACTTTTAAACGATGAGTGTTATGTCGATCTTTATCTCAATGACCCGATCCCTTCGTTGCTCAACGCAAGCATAGAGGTAGGCAATACAGCCTTTAAAAATGTCTTGGTGATCAACTCTATCTCTAAACGCTCTTCAGCGCCAGGGCTCCGTTCTGGATTTATCGCTGGAGATGCGAAGATACTTAAAGACTATATGGTTTACAGAACATACGTAGGGTGTGCTTCTCCACTCCCACTCCAACATGCCGCAGCGGTCGCATGGGCAGACCAAGAACATGTGAACACGTTTAGAGAAAAATATCGAAAAAATTTTCAGATCGCGAAAGAGGTTCTGGGAGTGGATGCGCCTGATGCGAGCTTTTACATCTGGCTTAAAGTAGACGATGAGATCGCTTTTACGAAAAAGCTGTTTCAAGAGTACAATCTCAAAGTGCTTCCAGGATCGTTTTTGGGGCGCGAGGGAGAAGGCAAAGGGTATGTAAGACTTGCCCTTGTGTATGAAGAAGCCCAAACAAAAGAGGCGTTAAATCGCATCAAATCGGCATTGGAGAGTGTGTAATGGAAATACCTGAAATTCATGTAGAAGAGTTAAAAAAAGATCCGCAATTTTTAGAAAATATTCAACGCTTGGAAAAAGAGTGCAAAGAGGAAGAGAGTATCGCAAAAGGGTATCAGCTTTTGGATGCGCAGTTGGTTATCGAAGCACCCGAAGATGAGATCAATGAGATTTTTACGTTTATCGTCAATACGGCGTTTGATCGGCTGGCAGAAAAGCTTACGACGTCGCAAAGTTTTAACCTCGAGGATGCGGAAGATTTAGCCACTGCGAGGGCGATCTATGAACACGGGATGCAACGCTATAGTGAAGAGGACAAAAAGGGCGCCAAAGAGATCTTTCTTGTGTTGCACTACACGATCGAGGATGCAGGGTTGAAAGATGCGATGATGGTGCATGCTGCAGCAGTGATGGCTGGACATAGTTTTGAAGCGTTTATCGATAATTTGGTCGATGTAGAAGGGGTGAATGTGCATGATCCTCTGGCGTTTTTTATCCAAAATTTTACCCAGCCAACCGATATTTTGCTCAACATGTTTGCCAAGCAAGTGAAAGAGGCAAAAGAAGCATTGCGCGTTTTGGAAGAATCAAAGGATGCTTAAATGAAAAAAATTCATTTTATCGGGATCGGCGGGATAGGGCTTTCTGCTTTGGCAAAGTTTCTTTTCAATGACGGACACAAAATTTCTGGTTCAGATATCAAACAAACGGAGATCACGAATGATCTCGCGACCAATTTTAATGCCAAGATCACTATCCCACACCACGCCGATGCGGTTGAAGGGGTAGACAGAGTGATCTACTCTGCGGCAGTCCGTCCCACCAATCCGGAGTACCAAAGGGCGAAAGAACTCGGGATAGAGTTACTCTCACGTAAAGAGTCTCTTAAAAGCATTTTAGGAGAAAAGGAAGTGTATGCAGTAGGGGGAGCGCATGGCAAAAGCACTACTTCGGCGATGTTGGCATCTATCGTCCCTGCATCCAATGCGTTGATCGGAGCGATCAAAAAAGAGT
>JBEARN010000106.1:0-4085 GCA_041163165.1 Pseudomonadota bacterium | reverse complement strand
TTCGAGGTAGTAGATGGATTATGATGTTATTGTCATTGGTGGAGGTCATGCAGGGATAGAAGCGTCACTTGCGTCTGCCCGTATGGGTAGCAAAACACTGATGATCACTATACTTGCAGAGCAGATAGGTGCTTCTTCTTGCAACCCCGCTATTGGAGGTTTGGCAAAGGGGCATTTGGTACGTGAAGTAGATGCGCTCGGTGGAGAGATGGGGCTTTGCACTGATAAAACTGGGATACAGTTTAGAACACTGAATGCCTCTAAGGGTCCAGCAGTTCGAGGAACCCGTGCACAGATCGATATGGATGAGTATCGGATCTACATGCGTAATGTGGTGCTCAATACGCCAAATCTAGACGTGAAGCAAGAGATTGCAGATGGATTGATCATCGAAGAGGATGAGGTAAGAGGGGTAACTACGCAGTTAGGGAACCGCTACACTGCGCCTAAAGTGATCATCACCGCAGGAACCTTTCTCAATGGTCTGATCCACATAGGAGAGAAGAAGCAGACGGCAGGAAGACAAGGTGAGTTTGCTTCGGTAGAGCTGGCAGAATATCTTCGTGGTCTGGGGCTTAATATTGGCCGTTTAAAAACGGGGACATGTGCGCGTATCGATGCAAAAACAGTTGATACTTCAGGAATGGAACTCCAAGATGGAGATACCCCGCCGCCGCCATTTTCTTTCCGTACCGATCGAAAAACATTTCACCCTAAACAGTTACCGTGTTATGTAACGTATACCAATGAAAACACCCATGAGATCATCGAGAGTAATTTTTATCGTGCGCCAATGTTTTCAGGACAGATTGAAGGGATTGGCCCACGTTATTGCCCAAGTATCGAAGACAAGATTAATCGCTTTAGAGATAGACCAAGGCATCAAATTTTTGTCGAACCTCAGACGATGGATGAAACCGAGTACTATATCAACGGGATGAGTACGTCATTGCCGATCGATGTACAGCTTGAGATGGTGCGTTCCGTAGCGGGGATGGAAGATGCGAAGATCGTGCGTTACGGGTATGCGATAGAGTATGACTATATCCAACCTACAGAACTTAAACATACTTTGGAAACAAAGAAGATTAAAGGGCTTTATAGCGCTGGACAGATCAATGGTACGACAGGGTATGAAGAGGCAGCAGCGCAAGGCTTAATGGCAGGAATCAATGCTGCGTTAAGTGTTCAAGGTAGAGAACCATTCGTCCTTAAAAGGGATGAAGCTTATATCGGGGTATTGATAGATGATCTGGTCACCAAAGGTACAAAAGAACCTTACCGGATGTTTACCAGTCGTGCGGAATATCGGCTGTTGTTGCGTGAAGACAATGCAGATATGAGACTTTCACATTATGGTAAAGCATTTGGGCTATTAGATGATGCTTATATTGGAAGATTTGAAAAGAAAAAAGCCGCTATCGAAGAAGCATTGGCATACCTTAAAACACAACATGCCACACCAACGAAAGAGTTTTTAGCCAAATTAGAATCAATCGATGCTGTCAAGATCAATGACAAAACTTATATGCTTGATGTCATAGGACGTGGAGAGTTTGACCGTGATAAACTTATCACACTTTTACCAGAATTTGACCAGTATGATGATGAGGTGATCGAACAGATTTTGATAGAGGCAAAATATAGTCGATATATCGAAAAACAGCAACAGCAGATTTTGCAGATGGATGATATGTTGAAGATCAAAATACCGGAAAGTTTTGTTTACCGTAATGTCTCAGGATTGAGCAATGAGATCGTAGAGAAGTTGGAGACAGCTACTCCGCCGACACTCTTTGCTGCATCAGAAATATCCGGTGTAACACCAGCAGCACTTGAGATCATCCATGTGCACATTAAAATGATGCAGAGAGGGAAAATATAATGTTATATTACTACGCAAATTCAGGACATAAGATAGGAATGGAGCGCGTGCGTCGAGGTGCCGCGCTTTTAAAAAAGTTGGCTGCTTTCGGTGTAGAAACGCAGCTTTTGGTCAATGATTTTAGAGCGGGGCTTTTAGCAAAAGAGTTAGGACTGGATGCTTATGTTACGATAGAGAGTATACTCGATATTGATGCCATTGCAGATACTGGAGACAGTATTATTATTGATTCCCCTGAAGATGATAAAGGACGGTTGATCAAGTACTGTTCAGACTTTGCCCATGTGTGGCGTTTTGAACATGATTCTGAAGATAGTTCTGTGTATGGTGAAAAATTAATCCGATCAGAATGCAAAGATGAAACTTGCATAAATGCGCTCATTATTGATGATCTATTTTTTGAAAATAAACCAAAAAATAACCGTACGCTTTTCTTTTTAGGCGATGCAGACTATGACAAGATGATCATCAACAACGCATCTTTTTTTAAAGCATTTGATATGGAGTTGCTTCTGGGGAACTACTTTTTTGTGAAGTATGAGAGTGATCTTGCGAAGCTCTTCGATACGATGCATGAGCCTGAGGAGTATACGGAACTCATCACCTCCAGCAGTTGCGTGGTAACTGCTTCTTCCCAGACGGCACTTGAAGCGAAAGTAAGTGGCGCGAAAGTGATTTTGATCCAAACCGATAAAGCGCTTCTATATCCTAAGCACTTGTTAGAGGAGTATGGTATCGTCGTCGTAGAGGGATTTGATATTGAAAAAGTCACACATGCTCTGGATGAAGAAGTGTCTCAATCATCTCAACAAATAGAAAAATATGATGTTTCAAATTTCAAAATATAAGTAGTTTTAATTCCTTAAAATTACTTATAAATTTATATTTACATAAGGTAACATTCTGCCTTAAAACGGTCCCTATTAGCCTCTTTTTTTAAACCTCTGTTAATTAGAAGTTTTATACAATATAATATAATATTATCTTAAAAAGAGGAGAAAATATGGCTAATGAAGAGAAAAGTCGTCGTGACTTTATGGGTATGGCTTTGGGTGCCTGTGCAGCTGTAGGAGGGTTAGGGGCTCTCTATGCTGCAAAGCGTTCATGGGATCCACTCCCATCAGTTAAAGCAGCGGGATTTACCACTATTGACCTTGCACCTGCGCAGCCTAATGTGCTTAATACAGAGAAATGGAGAGGAAAGCCAATCTTCATTTTGAAGAAAACGGCTGATATGGAAACAGACGAAAGAGATATCGTGATAGGAAGTGATCGCTATCACGTCTCTATTGGCCTCTGCACGCACCTTGGATGCATCCCTGCGTATGCTGCGGGTGAACACAAATTTAAATGTGCGTGTCATGGTGGCGAGTTTGATGCGAGCGGAAAGCAGACATTCGGACCACCACCAAAACCATTGGTGATTCCTCCATTTAAGATAGAGGGTACAAAGCTTGTACTTGGTGAAGAGGGACCTGAGTATAAAAAAATGTTAGAAAATGGTTTAGTATAAGGAGCAATTGATGGCACATTTTGATGAAAACGCAAAACCATTTTCAAACCAATGGTTAAATGACAGATTGGCAATAGACACTGTCAAAAAAGTACTTTCTACAGAGTACTGGATCCCGAAAGATATCAACTTCTTGTGGGCGATGGGGATGGTGCTTGCT
This sequence comes from Pseudomonadota bacterium, assembly GCA_041163165.1. Taxonomy (GTDB): domain Bacteria; phylum Campylobacterota; class Campylobacteria; order Campylobacterales; family Sulfurovaceae; genus Sulfurovum. The sequence continues at coordinate 527 of JBEARN010000106.1, read as the reverse complement.
GCAACCTTTGGTATTCTCTTGGTCAGTGGTATCTTCTTGTTGATGTACTACAAACCGGATGCAAATTTGGCATTTGACAGTGTAAACTACACCATCATGAGCGAAGTTGGATTTGGCTGGTTCTGGAGACATATCCACGGTGTGGGCGCTTCGGTGGTCTTTTTGATCATCTATATTCACATGTTTACAGGTATCTACTACGGTTCATATAAGAGAGGTCGTGAGATGATTTGGATCTCCGGTATGCTTCTTTTCTTAACCTTCTCAGCTGAAGCTTTCTCTGGGTATATGCTTCCATGGGGACAGATGAGTTACTGGGCAGGTATGGTAATTACCAACCTCTTTGAAGGGTTCTCTCCGGATATTGCAGGGGGCGCATTGAACTTCCCTGGATTTGTTGAGTGGCTTAGAGGGGATTATGTCCCAGGTGATGCGTATCTTACACGTTTCTTTATGCTGCATGTATTGCTTTTGCCGTTGGTTATCATCGGTTTGATCGTATTTCACTTTGCGACATTGAGACTTCC
>JBEARN010000105.1:0-4089 GCA_041163165.1 Pseudomonadota bacterium | reverse complement strand
TGAAAATTAGAGTGAGAGCAGCAGGAGAGTAGAATCATTTTTAAAGATGTCTGTTTGATTGATGATAGATTTCATAAGTCTCTCCTTTAAATTTTTGCCATTATACAAAGTTTACTGGGGAAAAGCAAATAGTTTTTGATGCGCTTTTAACGCTTCACTCACTATCTTTTGCTTTTTCTGCTTTCGCGATCTTGTCTTTATGCGCTAGTCGGCTCTCTAGGTTGTTCTCTTTTTCATACGTATCGATGATTTCACGCACTTTTTTCCCTTCGATTACTTCTACATCAAGCAAAACGGCAGTCATTTTTTCTATGGCACCATGATATTCGTTGAGTGTCTTTTTAACATACTCATAGCGTTCACTGAGTGTGGTTCGGATATAGTTGTCCATATCTTCTGCCATCTTTTCGCTGTAATCCGTGGAAACAGCTCCCCCTCCGAGGAAAGAGTTTTGGCTTCTGGAGAGCACCATCAGTCCGGCAACATCGGTCATCCCGTAAACAGAGATCATATCTTTTAAGATCGCTGTGGCACGGTCAAGGTCATTGCCCGCACCGGTGCTGATCTCACCGATGAAAACATCTTCTGCCGCACGACCGCTTAAGAGGACATCGATCTCTGCCATGAGTTCATGTTTTTGCTTTAAGAAACGCTCTTCATCTTCAGGGAGGTGAAGCGTGTAGCCCAAAGCACCCAATCCTCTAGGAATGATAGATACTTTGGTGACACGTGTCGCTCCTGGGGTAAGCTCTGCCATCAGTGCATGACCGCTTTCATGGTAGGCTACGATTCGTTTTTCGACATCTGAAATTTTGCGGTTTTTCTTTTCAAGACCGACAAACGAACGCTCTATCGCTTCTAAAAGATCGGCTTGTTCGATCTCTTTTTTGTTAAATCTTCCCGCAAGTAGTGCGGCTTCATTGATGATGTTTGCCAGATCTGCTCCTGCCAAACCAGCGGTTTGTTTCGCGACGATCTCCATATCGACATTGGATGCGAGCTTCACCCCTTTGGAGTGCACTTTTAAGATGGCAAGACGACCATCAAAATCGGGTTTATCCACCAACACTTGTCGGTCAAATCGTCCCGCTCTTAGAAGCGCGGCATCAAGTGTTTCCGGTCTGTTAGTTGCCGCAAGCACGATGACAGGGGTGTTGCTTCCAAATCCATCCATCTCTGCAAGAAGTTGGTTGAGTGTCTGTTCTCGCTCATCATTTCCACCAAGTTGCCCTCCGCTCGCACGGCTTTTACCGATGGCATCGATCTCATCGATAAAGATGATCGAAGGTGCCTCTTTTTTGGCTTGGGTAAAAAGATCACGCACACGACTTGCTCCGACACCGACGAACATTTCGATGAAGCTCGAACCACTGACAGAGAAGAAAGGGACAGACGCTTCTCCTGCCACTGCTTTAGCCAAGAGGGTTTTACCCGTACCCGGAGGTCCTACAAGCAAAAGTCCTTTTGGGATCTTAGCGCCAAGTTCGATGTAGCGTTCAGGGTATTTGAGAAAATCGACGATCTCTTTCACTTCGTCTTTTGCCTCTTCTACCCCTTGGACATCATTGAACTTCGTATCCGGTTTTTCAGAATTGATGAGTTTGTCTGCTTTTCCCGCACCGAGGATGCCGCCACCCATCCCTTTAGACATTTTTCTTGCAAGGAAGATCCATATCGCAAAGAAGATCAAGATAGGAAGTAGTGATCCTAAAAGATCTGCGAAAAACCCGCCGCCCATAATCCCTTCGTAGGTGATGTGTTTTTCTTCCAAAAGTGGGATAAGGTCTTTATCGTATGTCGGGACATTTTGTGCCACATAACGTGTTGTGCGTCCATCTTCTTCGGAGATCGCTTCGATCGTGTTTGGTGTGAGTTTCACCGAAGTGATCGTCCCTGAGTTGATTTGCGCTTTGATCTCTGAGTATTTGACGCTTTTGGTTTGGGTGATGTTGTTTCCGTTGTCGAGCATCGTCCCGAGCCCACTGCTTTCCCCCACAAATGATTTGAAGATGAAAATGATCACGATGGAAAAGAGTGCAAATGCCAAAAGCGGGTTGTTGTTGAAAAAATTATTATTGTTATTGTTTTGGTTATTGTCTGGTTTTTTAGCCATGCTGTTCCTTTTTATAGATGAGTGTGACCCACTCTTGTATTTATCATAGACGCAAAATGAACAAAGTCCACTCTTTGTTTCTCTCTCTGAAAACTTGCCATTTAGGCAACTTCTCTTTCAAGAGATTGTTGACACTGAGTCCTCTTCAACAGAGGGTTCAGCGTACTAGTACGCTTTTATTGCAATGCTTTTTTATAGATGAGTGTGAGCCACTCGTCTTTAAGAATTCTTTCCACTAGGGTGAATTCTTTAAATGATTCTACCACAAGGTTCTCTTTTTTATCTAAAATTCCTGAAAGAATCAAGAGTCCACCCTCTTTGCAGGCAGATTTTAACTCTTTTGAGATCAATTTCAGGACATCGGCAATGATATTGGCGATGACGACATCATACACTTTGTCTGTTTGGTTGACAGAGCCTTCCCACAGTGCATCGTATGTTTCGTTGTTCAGTATAAAGTTTTCTTTGCAGCTTTCTACCGAGAGGGGATCGGTGTCGCAAAGGGAGACAGAAGCCCCCACTTTTCTGCACGCAAGTCCGAGGATACCAGAACCGCATCCCACATCGATGACATTATCTTCTTTTGTCACAAACGCACTGATGGCTTCCAAGCAAGAAAACGTAGTGGCATGATGCCCTGAACCAAAAGCAAGAGCGGGGTCTATTTTGATGTTGATAAGATTATCTTTAGGGGAATACCAGCTCGGGAAAATGTAAAATTTACCTGCTGTCACAGGTTCGATAGAATCTTGATAGGTTTTGATCCAGTCTTGATTTTCTTTCTCTTCGAAAAGGTAACCCATCTGAATGTGACCATCCAAACTTTCTGACAACGCTTCAAGCGCCTCTTGGATAAAAGCCAGATCAGATTCGCTTCTGATGATGATCTTCCCTTCACCCAACTCAAGTCCCTCATGATAGATATTTGAGATATAATCAGCGATCGTATCGACAAATTTTTCATCGAGTGTAACGGTCAGTTCATAATACTTATCTTGCATGCGATACCTTCAAAGCCTCTTTAAGGTCAAGCGTCCCTTCATAAAATGCTTTCCCCACGATCGTACCGTCGATGCCTGCTTGGATCAGTGCATCGATATCGTTCATATCTTTGAGTCCCCCGCTTGCAATGGTCTCGACCCCTGAAGCTTCTTTGATGGCGAGGGTAAAGTCGATATTGACCCCTGTCATCATGCCGTCACGTCCGACATCGGTGCAGATGATCGCTTGGACACCGCAAGCTGCAAACTCGCGTGCAAGATCGGTTGCTTTCATGTCCGAAGTTTCTGCCCAGCCCTCCACAGCGACCATCCCATCGATCGCATCGATCCCTACCACGATTGGGTATTTTGCCGCCATTGCTTTCACAAATTCTGGGTCTTTGACGGCGATGGAACCTAAAATAAGCCTGTCGATCCCTAACTCTAAATACATTTTGATCGTTTCTTCATCACGGATACCACCCCCGAGTTCGAGTTTGAGGTTGCAGTGTTCTCTGATCTTTCTGATCTGTTCCAAGTTCTCAGGCTTCCCTGCAAATGCACCGTTGAGGTCTACCAAATGGACCCATTCGCTCCCGAGCTCTTCGAAGCGTTTAGCCACTTGCCACGGTTCGTCCGAGTAAATTTTCGCAGAGTCCATCAGTCCTTTGCTGAGTCTTACGGCTTTGCCGTCTTTGAGGTCGATAGCAGGTAAGATAGTCATAGGCTTCTCCTATGACTATCTTGTGGATGGTGGATGGTAGATGGTGGATTGTGTTTCATGTGTTTCCTATAGTTTTGCGAAATTTTCTATGATTTTGAGTCCGTTGTCGTGGCTCTTTTCAGGGTGGGGTTGGATGCCGTAGATGTTGCCGTTTTGCACAGCGCTCACAAATTGATAGCCATAGTGCGTTTTTCCGATCGCATACTGATCATCGCATACGACATGAAAAGAGTGGACAAAGTAGAGATAAATCTCTTTTGGCAATCCTGCAA
>JBEARN010000104.1:0-4093 GCA_041163165.1 Pseudomonadota bacterium | reverse complement strand
TCACTGCCTGCTATGGTGCTATTAGAGATACCTAAGCTCACTTTTTCTATGGATGTTCTTATCCCTATCCTTGTTTCATGGATGGTGATGGGTGTGAGTACTATCTTGACATTTATTCTCTCAAAGCTTTTTGGTTTCTCAAAAGAGGTGACCGGATCGCTGATGCTTGTTGCCGTTTTGACCAACTCCTCTTTCTTGGGTATTCCTATTATCCACGCCTATTTAGGAGAGGAGGCACTTCCTTATATACTGGTCTATGACCAAATGGGAACCTTTTTGGCTCTCTCTACGTATGGTATCTTTGTAGCAGCCTACTACTCCCAAAGCAGTGAGATCAATGCCAAAATCATGGCAGTGAAGATTGCTACATTTCCTCCATTTGTCTCTTTGGTGTTGGCTCTTTTTTTGATGGGCGCAAGATTTCCAGAGTCGATTTTAAGCGTATTGGAGATATTGGGAGACACGATCGTGCCTATCGCACTTGTGGCGGTGGGGTTGCAGTTGAAATTGAAGCTTCCTAGCCATGAGGTAAAGCCCTTTGGAATGGCACTCTTCATCAAGCTTTTGATCGCACCGTTGGTGGCACTCTTTGTCGTCAAATTAGCAGGATGGGATAGCCTTGCATCTGATGTCTCCATCATGGAAGCAGGCATGGCACCCATGATCACTGCAGGGGCGATGGCATCGCTTGCTGGACTAGCCCCAAGGCTTAGTTCGGCTATTGTCGGGTATGGGATTTTGGTCTCGTTCGCTACGACAGCGATTTTATTTGAGGTGCTTTAATACTATCAATCAAAGAGACGTGCAGGATTCATCTTGTTAAAATCGTCGACATCCTCTTTGAGGTGATTGATGTCATTTTCCAGGTCACCCATCTCTCTTGAAATTTTAGAGAGGTAGTCACTCATAGTGTGGATATCACCACTCATACTGGTGACCCCTTTATCCATTGATTGTATATGCACTGAAATCTCACTCATATTCTGGCTTATGGAGTGCATATCTTTAGATAAAGATGTCATGTTGACCGATAAAGTCCCTGTCAGAATCCACAAAATATACCCAACTATAATGGTCAGAAATATGACCATTGAGACTAAGATATATGAAAATAGGCTATGTCCATGAATGTCTTCATTGATCGATCTAAGAATTTCAGATTCATCTATAGATGCCATAGTTACCCTTTCGTTTTTAAATGTCAAAATTATACCGATAATCCAAAGAATGCAAGTAAAAACCTCACTTTTAGACAAAAAAACCGTTCTTTTTTCAAAAAATTTTCATTTCTAGGTCAAATATTACACAGATGTTAGGGGAATATTACATAAATATTACAAAGGTTTGTTATCATTAGTTGAGCATAAATAACAAAGGTAAATCATGGAAAAACTGAACAACATAGTTTTACTACTATTGCGTACCACCTTATTTTTAAGTGGCTCAAAAAATGTAGATGCAGTTTGCTATAATCTTCTTAAAGATAGCAATACCTTTGGCACATTTGAAAATGAGATCACATTTATCACAGCAAACAAAGAAGTCTTTTTGGGAAGAGACCATAAACTAACTCTTGCCGATAAAATTGTGCAGGAAGGGAAACAACGCTCTGATGCCTAACAAGACACTAAAACATCTTGCCATCATCATGGATGGTAACGGTAGATGGGCAAAGCAGCTCGGAGAGAAGCGTACTAAAGGACATGAAAAAGGTGCAGAGACCATTCGTGATATTACTACCTACTGTGCATCTCATCCTATGATTGAGACAGCGACATTCTACGCTTTCAGCACAGAGAACTGGAAGCGTCCTAAGCTAGAAGTAGAGTTTTTAATGAAACTTCTCGATAAATATCTTGAAAATGAACTTGAGACTTACCAAAAACATGGTGTTCGCTTTCAAGCGATTGGTAATATTGAGCCATTCTCAAAACCGTTGCAAAAGCGTATCCAAAAGACGGAAGCTTTAACAAAAGAAAATACCAAACTTACACAAGTGTTAGCACTCAACTACGGTGGACGAGCAGAGATTACTGATGCCGTAAATCAGCTCATTCAATCAGGTAAAAAAATGCTTACCGAAGAGGATATCTCTCAATTGCTTCAAACTCCTTATAGTGATATCGACCTCCTGATACGAACCAGTGGAGAGGAGCGTATCTCTAATTTTCTTTTATGGCAAATCAGTTATGCAGAACTCTATTTTACCCCTACCCTTTGGCCGGACTTCAGCAGTCAAGAGCTCGATCAAATCTTAAAAACATATACCCAGCGCGATAGACGTTTTGGTGGAATTTGATCCAAGATATTTTTATTATTTTTTGCATTGCTATAACAATCATTATGCATAATGTTTAAGTGAGAACTTTTAGACGCAAGAGAGTTGATACGCCACCATCTTTTCAAAAGGGCGCAAAAAGTGTTTGAGTTTGGTTTCTTCAATATTTTCTATCCGGTGTTTGTTGAGAAGTTTTAAGAGTATGAGTGTCGACTCCATCGTGCTGAGACAGTAGGGTTTGGGTTGTTCTTTAAAAGTAAACTTGGAAACTTCTTCATGGGTAAAACTCACTTTTGGCAGCTGGTCAATGTCCGGACTGGCACTTAAGATAGCTCTAGAACACGGCCATGTAGCATCTATGAGAAAGATGATGATATTTTTGTTTTGAGAAGCGATAGTGTTTTCGTTGAGATTGATACTTTTTGAAGAAGGATAGAGTACAAAACATGCGTTCTTTGGATCATTGATAATGCTTTGAATTTGATCGTTTTTTGTAAAATCGATACCGACAAAAAGCTCAGAGTTCGGCAGTGAGAGATGGGTAAAATGCCCGGTTCCATTTTTAGTTTTTCTAAACTCTTTTGGGTGCATGAGGAGGATAAAACGTGTGTTTGTCTCAATGGGATTGATGTCATCGCACATGCAGGAGCTTTGTGGTCTGTAGCAGCGATAGCAGACGTTTCGGTTAGTTGGGGTTGACATAAACTTTTTTGAACCAACTATAATACAGTGCTGTTAAAATAAATCCTATACCCAGAGTAATCGTGATATTTTGAAGCGAAATGCCCGCTCTGGAAGCATAGCCTATATAAAGTGCGGTAGCAACATTGGAGAGCATGAAAAACATGTCATTATAAGAGATGATCCTTCCCATATAAGCTTTGGCAGTCTCTTCTTGCAAAAGTAAATAAGTATAAGACCATAGTGTAGTGATAAAAAATCCTGTGACGAAAAGCCCGACAAGTGCCAAATAGAAATTTGCTTCAAGCGACGCCCAGAGGATAATCGCAAATCCCTGAATCATCAAAAAGTAATGCAAGTTTTCTTTAGAGATGATTTTTCCAATGAAAAATGGACCTATCATAAGCCCTAAGGCTCTGGTAGCGTTCATCCATCCGATCGCAAGCGGAACAGCAAGAAGTGTTTTGTACTGAAGGTCTGCGAGCAGGGTGATAAGTGCATCAAAGCTCGTGAGTCCTATGGAGGCATGAAGTAAAATAAGATGCAGAATCTTTTTGTTTTGGATAAGGTAGTCAAATCCGTCTTTGAACATTTTCCAGTTAGAATCGGTATGGTTATTTTTCTCTAATGAGAGTTTGAGCCCCAGCAGCAACAATACCGCAATGCTATAGAAAGAAGCATCGATCAAAAAAGCCGTGTCAAAACCCATAAAATGGGTCACAATGCCCCCTATCGCCATACCGCACGCATAGGTGATAGACCAGATGATGGAGTGTATTTCATTGGTATTTTTGAGCATTTGCCCATGAATCAGTTTGGGGAAAAGTGCCATTTCAGCCGAAAACAGCATCGAAGCAGCCGAAGAACGGATAAAGATGAATAGCATTAACATCCAGAGTTGAGAGAGTGCATTGATAAAGATAAAACCAAACGTCATCGATATTTCTATCACTAAAAGCATCAGCATCAGTTTCTTAAAGTGGATACGGTCGATAATAATCCCGATAAATGGTGCAAGCACGACAGCAGGAAGCATCGCCATCGCGGCGGTCAGTGCGATAGTGATCTCATCTGCACCATAAGAGACGATCATCGAAAAGATCGCTACTTGAGAGAACCATGTTCCAAAGTAGG
>JBEARN010000103.1:0-4129 GCA_041163165.1 Pseudomonadota bacterium | reverse complement strand
AAGTAGGGCTTATTTACAGCTTTTAATTTTTAAATGATCTATGCATGACTATCAGAGTAGTATCAATACTAAAGTAAGGAAACCAAAAAAATGAAATTTGAATATGTTGAATCATTTGTTCTATTTTTACTCTCTTTTATATTTATAAAACTATTACAACACTTTGCTAAGCCACTTGGACTCATTGATATTCCCAATGAAAGAAGTCTTCATAAAAAACCAATTCCAAGAGGTGCAGGTATTGCTATTTTCTTAGCCATTATACTGGTAGGGATTTTTACACATTTGGAATTGATAAAAACTAATATCTGGATTGTTGTCTCTATTTTTCTTGTTGTTCTCGTTGGTACCTTAGATGACCAATCTTATTATCCTGTTTCTCCACGACTCAAATTTATTTTTATTGCAATCGGGACATTCTTGGTTAGTTATTTCAATGGGCTTGTGATTGATGATTTGGGAATATATTTTGGGTATCACATCACCCTAGGATGGTTTGCTATCCCTTTTACTTTGTTTGCAGTCATTGGTTTAACCAATGCAATCAATCTTATTGATGGTATTGATGCACTGGCAGGTACAATAGGTTTGATTATATTGACTACTTTTTGGATTGTAGGAATGACTTATGAAGATCTCGTCATGACGCATCTTTCAGGTGGCTATATTATTGCACTCCTGACATTTTTACTCTTTAATACCAAACCGGCATCTATTTTTATGGGGGATAGCGGTTCTCTCACTTTAGGGTTTGTCATCTCTATTTTAGCTATTAGAGCGATCGATTATTTACCAGCAACAACCATCTTATTTATCGTGGCATTTCCTGTCATGGATACATTTTTCGTCATGGCAAGGCGTGCGACAAATAAACTGCCTATAATGCAGGCGGACAAATTACATACTCACCATATACTCAAATCTCTATTTAACCGTAATTCGATCAAAGTCGTTACTGTATTGGGGCTTGCGCAAATAACATCTATTATTCTTGGTCTTCGCTTGTCAGTATTTTATGATTCAGGGATCGACTTGCTTATATTTGTGATGCTGGGATTATTCTTCTATTTAATGTATATCTATTACATTCATCATAACACTTTGGAATAGCCGAACCGAATTCAATTTTCGGAGCGGCATAACCAAAAAAAGAGTAATGGAGTATATTTTATCAATGTTTTCCAATTTAAGAAAAAGCGTATCTCAACATAGAATGGTGTTTCTAATGGCTTTTTACATCTCATCAGTAGCCATAGAATACCTGGCTACAACACCACTCCAAATCAAACCTATCCAAAATACTTGGGATAAAGCAAACCATTGTTTAGCATTTTTAGTGCTTTATCTAACGTTATCTTTGGGATATCCAAAGTTAAATACATTAAAAAAATTCGGCTTACTCTTAGCCTTTGGAGTGCAAATAGAAATCGTGCAAAGTTTTTTAACTTACCGTGAAGCTTCGTTTGGGGATGTTCTAGCCGATAGTATTGGTATCATTCTTGGTATGCTTATAGTAAAAGGGATCACTTGGAATAAAAAGTAATTTCTTTAACATAAAGATTCATGCGTATGCGAAAGGGTATTGAGTATAATGCATATCACATTATGCACCGTATTGTTCTAGTTTCGAGTGGATATTTTTCATCCATTCTCTCTTCTATCTAAACCATAAAAATAATTCGTAGCCTCGACAAATCCCTCTATCGACCCGCAGTCGAACCGTTTCCCTTCAAACCTATAGGCGATCACTTTGCCTTGTTTAGCTTGTTCAAGGAGTGCATCGGTAATCTGTATCTCTCCCCCTTTCCCCGGTTTGGTCTCTTTGAGAATTTCAAAAATATCTGGGGTAAGGATATAACGTCCGATGATCGCCATATTGGTTGGTGCATCTTTAGGATCTGGTTTTTCTACCATGTCGGTGACCCTATAGGTGTTGCTTGTACCATCTACAAGATTGCCTGCGATGACACCATATTTGTTTGTCTCTTCCATAGGGACTTCTTCGATGGCAACGACGGAGCATTGGTATTTTTCATAGACTTCTATCATTTGAGAAAGCACTCCTTTGCCTTCATTGGCGCAAAGGTCATCGGCTAAGATAACGGCAAACGGTTCATTCCCTATGAGTGTTTCACCTGTCAAGATGGCATGTCCAAGCCCTTTCATCTCCACTTGTCTGGTGTAAGAGAAGGTGCATTGATTGATGAGAGTTCGGATTTCGGTCAGGAGGTGTTCTTTGGAAGTCCCTTTGATCTGATGTTCGAGTTCATAAGAGATGTCAAAATGGTCTTCAATCGCACGTTTACCACGTCCCGTGATGATTGCCATGGTATTGAGTCCTGCTTGGACGGCTTCTTCTACACCATATTGAATGAGGGGCTTAGTGAGGACTGGAAGCATCTCTTTAGGGGTCGCTTTGGTTGCGGGGAGGAAACGTGTCCCGTACCCTGCTGCGGGAAAGAGGCATTTTCGGACGGTAAGTGAGTGACCCATAGGATTCCTTTTGGTTTGTTTTATATATTAATTATAGCAAACCATATATTTGGGATGAATAAAGTACAATGGTTGGTAAATAAAATTATTCTAAAAAGTGGGGGAGGATGCAAATCTTTTTCAACCTATTGATATCAGTCGCTATTCTTTTAAGTTTGGTATCCTGCATGAAAGTACCTAGCCCTGAACAAAGAAGAGAAGATATTGCGCTATCGGCGCAAAAAGAAAGCCTGCAACAACAGACGATTAAGACCACCACATTCAATCTCTATGGATATCACGCGCCACTCCAAAATTGCAGTGATATTCATCTTTATATCGAAGGGGATGGGCTTTCATGGGTGAGCCGAAATCGCATTTCGAAAGATCCGACCCCGATACAACCGACTGGATTCGCCTTGATGTTGAAAGATCCACAACGTTGCAAAATGTATATCGCAAGACCTTGTCAATATGTTGCAAATGCTATGTGTGAAAAAAAGTATTGGACAAGCCATCGGTTTTCCAGTGAAGTGATAGAGAGTTTTTCTCAAGCGTTAGATACCATCAAAAAAGAAAATAACACTCAAACATTTACTCTTATCGGATACAGTGGCGGTGGAGCGGTCGCAGCACTTTTGTCTTCAAAGCGTGATGATATTTCACGATTAGTGACCGTCGCTGGAAATGTAGATACACAAAAATGGACTGATCTGCACCACATCACGCCACTCGATGGTTCCTTGAATCCTGCCGATTTCACGCCAAAACTAGAAAAAATAGAACAATATCATCTGGTAGGCACAAGAGATGAAACAGTCCCTTTTTCGGTGTTTGAGAGTTATAGATCCAGATTTTCCGATACAACACACTTGCATGTTATCATGATCGATTCAGACCATCATGACAACATTGTAGGAGCCTATGAAGCGATTTGGGATCAAAAGTGAAGTTGTTCTGCATTAATCATACTTTTGTCAAATTTACCCTATAATCTTTTTTCATATCTCCACGCAACAAAGGCAACACTATGATCGATTTGAAATACCTTCAAAATCACTTCGAAGAAGCAAGCGCAAAACTCCAAAAAAAAGGTGTTGAGAGCATTGTACTAGCGCAACTTCAGGAAAAATTTAAGGGACTCAAAGAAGCAAATGCAGCATTGGAAGCCGCCAAAGCAGAGCAAAATAGTATGTCAAAGCTTTTTGGCGAGTATATGCGCGAGAAGAGAGACATCACCGAACTTAAAGCGAAAGTAGACGCCAACAAAGAGGCGATGGTACCGCTTCAAGAAAACGCACGTCAAGCACAAGAAACACTCGATGCATTAGCGTTGGCGATCCCCAATTTCCCAGATGATAGCGTCCCAGAAGGAGCGGATGAAGAGGAGAATGTCGAGCTTCGTAAGGTGCTTGAACCTAAAGCATTTACGTTTCAGCCTAAAGAGCACTGGGAATTAGCGCAGATCAACGGGTGGATCGATTTTGAGCGTGGGGTCAAGCTGGCGAAAAGTCGTTTTTCAGTACTTCGTGGTGAAGCTGCAAAACTCGAACGCGCCTTGATCAACTTCTTTTTAGAGACCAACGGACAAAAAGGATTTGAAGAGTTTTGCGTCCCTTTTATGAACAATGCGGCGATGCTTCAGGGGACAGGGCAG
>JBEARN010000102.1:0-4144 GCA_041163165.1 Pseudomonadota bacterium | reverse complement strand
GGCCCCATGCCGTAGAGTAATCCAAAGTTGACCGATTTGGCAAAGTTACGTTTTTGTGGAGCTTCCTCTTCCCCAAACAATTTAATAGAAGTGGCTAGGTGGATATCTACACCGCTATGGAAAGCTTCCAGCAAAGCAGCATCTTTGGAAAAATGTGCCAACAAACGAAGTTCGATTTGCGAATAGTCAATACTCACAAGCTTATAGCCTTCTTTTGCCACAAAAGCTTCTCTAACAGAACGTCCCAATTCTGAACGTACAGGAATATTTTGAAGGTTTGGATCACGAGAACTCAAACGACCTGTCGCTGTTCCCGTTTGTAAAAAGGAAGTATAAACACGGCTATTTTCATCTTTCTGAGATAACTTTAACAGCGGTTCTACATAAGTAGAAAGTATTTTTTGGTACTCTCTGTAGACAAGAATTTTTTCGATAACCGGATGCTCCCCTTTTAAGCTGTTTAAAACAGCTTCATTGGTGCTGTATCCAGTCTTTGTTTTCTTTCCACCTTTGAGTCCCAGTTGTTGGAAAAGCACCACCCCAAGTTGTTGTGTCGACTTGATGTTAAACTCTGTGCCACTTAAAGTATAAATCTCTTCCGTTAACTGAACCAAATCTTCGGTAAGTTTCTTTTGTAAAGCCGTCAATTTTTCGGGATCGATCTTGATTCCTAATGATTCCATTCTTATCAGAACATTGATAAAAGGATATTCAACATTTTTCGCTTCTTCTAAGAGATGTTGCAAAGATGACAGTTCCATTTTCTTCTTGAGTGCTGCATACAGCAAATACGTCATCCAAGCATCTTCTGCAGCATAAAAAGTCGCTTCTTCTACCGCTACCGCAGAGAAATCTTCATCTTTCTTAACAACCTCTTTAAACGGTTTCATTTCATACTTGAAAAACCGTTTTGCTAACTCATCTAAACCCACACGACTGCCGGGATCAGAAAGCCATGCCATGATCATCGTATCGGCAAAAGGTTCAATAGGTTGCATGTTAAAATAATGGTAAAGCAACGAAAGATCAAACTTAAGATTTTGTCCTACGACTTTTCTTGATAAAAGTATTTGAAGTGCCTCATGGGCATCCTCCACACTGACTTGATCGCCAACTCCCAAATAACTATGTGCTATAGGAACATAATACGAAGTCGTAGGCTCATAACAAAAACTAAATCCTACCATCTTCGCTGTTTTTGTATCGAGTCCTGTCGTTTCAGTATCAAATGCTACGATCGCGTCTTGATCGATCTTTTCTATGACTGCCATAAGCTTCTCTTTCGTCTCTAATGTCACGGCATCAAACGTCAGTGTGGGCTCTTCTTTTTGTACTGATACTTTTTCTTCTATGGCTTGCGTATCCCTTCCTGCTTTGGCTTTTTGGATCGCTTGTTTCATTTCATACTTTTCAAACGATTTTAAAAGACACGAAAGGTAGTTTTTATCTTCAAATACAAAACTCTCTACATCCAGTGTTTCGTACACGTTCGTACTCATAGTGACCAGTTGGCGAGAAAGAAAAGCATTCTCTTTCCCTTCCAAAAGAAGTTCCTGCATACGAGGAGTGCCTGCCTTTTCTATGTTTTCATAAATCGCTTCAAGGGTGTGATATTCATTGATCAAGGTACTCGCACCTTTTTGTCCGATCCCTTTGATCCCCGGGATATTGTCCGAAGTATCCCCTAAGATGGCCTGAAAGTTAATGAAATCACGAGGATGAACACCAAATTTATCAATACACCCTTGGGTATCGATCACCCTTTTTTTGACCGAATCGTACATCTCTACTTTTCCCTCTTCGATCATCTGATAAAGGTCTTTATCATGGGAGACAATACGTACTTTAATCCCTTTTTCTTTGGCAATTTTGGTCACCGTGGAGATGATATCATCTGCTTCATATCCTTCCTGAGAAAGATTCGCAAAGCCCATTTGTTCTATCCACTCTATGGCAACAGGAAGCTGTTTGATCAGATCATCAGGTGCAGCTTCACGATGGGCTTTGTACTCTGGGTACAGATCGTTACGAAACGTGCGTCCTTTCGCATCCAATGCAAACACAAGATAATCAGTAGAATGCTCACGATGCAATGTATCGACAAAATTAACAAAACCTGTTAAAAGTCCAGTGGGAAATCCTTCAGAATTTCGTAGTGGTGGAAGCGCAAAATACGAACGGAAAAAAAACCCGAATGTATCGATAATCGTAAGTGTTTTCAAACCTAAAACCTTATTTTTTGATGTATTTTAACGTTTAATAGGTTAGAGGTTAAAATATCTTGTTTTTAATTTTAAATTCAGTAATTTATCGTTACCATGAATGATAAGAAAGTTCATATAGAGTGAAGTTATTTTTAAATCAAAGGTTGGTGAATGAACCATAATTACAGCACATTTGCGCGTACATTGAAACAAGATCAAAAAAAATTACATCAAAGAGAAAAGATCAATGTTAAATTCAGCCAAAAAAAAGTAACCTTTGCTGAGACTCCCCTCTTTTTCCCTGAAGGATATGAACAGCTATTTTTAGCACTTTATTTTGTGACACTTCCCTACATCATAGGTATCATTTTTCTCTTTTTCTTTATTGCAAAAGGGAAAGGAAGCGTTCTCATGGCACTTAGAGATCAAAACTTTTTTCTGGTATGGGCGATAGGGTATGAGATCATCGCTGGTTTCATTTTCATATG
Source organism: Pseudomonadota bacterium (assembly GCA_041163165.1). Classification (GTDB taxonomy): domain Bacteria; phylum Campylobacterota; class Campylobacteria; order Campylobacterales; family Sulfurovaceae; genus Sulfurovum. The sequence continues at coordinate 1,452 of JBEARN010000102.1, read as the reverse complement.
GATTATTAAAATGGCTTTAGGTTTTTCTAAAGCCAAAAAAACAAAACCCCTTCGCTATTAAATATTTTTCAACTCTTTCGCAAGATACTCTCCCGTATAAGAACCCGTTTTTTGATATGTTTTCGCTACATCTTCAGGAGAACCTTCCGCGATGATCAAGCCACCTTTATTGCCTCCTTCTGGTCCCATATCGATGATATAATCAGCATTTTTAATCATGTCAAGATTATGTTCTATCACCACTACTGAATTCCCTAGATCGACAAGATGGTGCAATACCGAGGTCAAACGATCGACATCAGCAAAATGCAACCCTGTGGTGGGCTCATCTAAGATATAAAGTGTTTGCCCTGTATCTTTACGGCTCAACTCTTTACTAAGCTTGATACGCTGCGCTTCTCCTCCGGAGAGTGTCGTTGCATTCTGCCCCAATGTGATATAGTCAAGCCCTACATCTTTGAGTGTTTTTAGTTTTACTGCGATCGCTGGGATCGCCTTGAAAAAGTTTGAAGCTTCAGCGACGCTCATGTCAAGTACATCAGAGATGGACTTCCCTTTATAAAGCACTTCCCTTGTCTGAGCATTATAACGTGTCCCATCACAGGCATCACACTCTACCATCACGTCAGGCAAAAAGTGCATCTCGATCTTGATCTGACCATCTCCTTGACACTTCTCACAACGTCCTCCCTTGACATTGAAAGAGAATCGTCCTATTTTATAACCACGCAATTCTGCCTCTTTGGTTTGAGCAAAAAGTTTACGTATCTCATCCATGATACCCGTATAGGTTGCTGGATTTGACCGCGGGGTTCGTCCTATAGGGCTTTGATCAAGGTAGATCACTTTATCAAGCTTATCAAGTCCTGTGATCTCAACGCCATCGACTTTGTTCACTTTTTTGGCATGATTCAAAATCTCACGGGCTACAGGAAGAAGCGTTTGAAGGATCAGTGAACTTTTCCCACTACCACTGACACCTGTAACACATACAAAGTTCTGCAAAGGGATCTTTGCATCAAGCTTTTGAATGTTGTTGATCGTGACACCTTTGACCTCTATCCACTCTTTTTGCGGTTTATCATGCGGATAGGAGATCTTTTTTTTACCATACATATACTCTGCGGTAAGGGTTTTTGCCTTTGCCAATTTTGCTGCATCTCCGGCAAACACCACTTGCCCCCCAAACTCCCCTGCACCTGGGCCAATATCGATGATATAATCTGCCGCATGGATCGTCTCTTTGTCGTGCTCGACCACGATCACAGAGTTCCCTTTATCTCTGAGAGAGTTTAAGGTGCGAATCAACTTCATCGTATCTCTCTCGTGCAACCCGATGCTCGGTTCATCCAGCACATACATCACCCCGGTCAAGCCTGAACCTATCTGAGAAGCAATGCGAATACGCTGTGCTTCACCACCAGAAATGGTACGTGCATCGCGACTTAGTGT
>JBEARN010000101.1:0-4145 GCA_041163165.1 Pseudomonadota bacterium | reverse complement strand
AAATGAACCGATTACACTGCCCTGTTCTGCGCCCATGGAAATCCTTTTGGTTAAAATAAGGCATCATTTTAACACTTTAGAACTAACAAAAGGCTTTGGCATTGCCCTTTTAAGTTCGGCGTTTATTTACTTGAATGCTTGGGGATTTTGCTACCCTCTTGTTGATACAATTTTAGGGCTGACGGCACTTTATTTTCTCCTCAAATCCCATGCAAAAATTTGGTTCTACTTTGGTGGTTTTGTGGGACTTTTTTGGTTTTGGTGGATCCCTCTTAGCTTTAAACACTACGATATGACTTGGGCATCTCCCATAGGAGCAAGTGTCATCATGTTGACCTATGCTTTGCTTTTAGGGACGATGGCATGGGGAAGCGAAAAGATCCCGCGATGGTTGCACTTGTCTGATCCGATATTTTCTTTGGCACTCAAAGGATTCAGCCTTTGGATCGTAAGCTTTATCCATCCATTTACTTTTGACTGGTTTAAGCCTGAACTTATGTTTGTTGATAGCTATTTCGGTGTAGAAAAATGGCGATTTTTGATCATTTTGACAGCGATCGTTTTCGCTCTTTGGAAAGAAAAGCTCGTCTATCTTCTCTTGGCTCTTTTGAGTTACCAACCCAACACTGCGATCATGACACAACCTCCAAATACAATCGCCCTTGTCAGAACAGATACGCCTATCGAGATAAAATGGGATACTTTCTTTCAACGCATACAACTCGATGCCATTTTTAAAGAGATTGACACCGCTATCCAAAAGAAACAACACTTGATCGTATTCCCCGAATCCGTATTTCCTCTCTTTCTTAACCTTGAGCCCAAACTTTTGGGGCAACTTCAAGAACGTGCGTCAAAAATTGCTATCGTGACTGGTGGACTTTACTGGGATGGCACGACAGCACACAATACAACCTATATTTTCACTCAAGATCAAATGACAGTTGCAAACAAAGTCGTTTTAGTCCCTTTTGGCGAGAGCAATCCTCTTCCCCATTTTTTAAGTGAATGGGTGAATCAAATCTTTTTTGATGGTGCTGTAGATTATGAAGCGAGTTCAAATGTCACTGACTATGAGATAAATGGTGTCAGTTATAGAAACGCCATCTGCTTTGAAGCCACGAGCGAAAGACTCTATGATGGAGAACCTGAAAATATGATCGTTCTTAGCAACAATGGATGGTTTACCCCCTCCATAGAGCCGACATTACAAAAACTACTGTTACAATACTACAGCCGTAAATATGGTACCACCATCTATCATGCCGTCAACATGTCAGAGGTTTACATGATACAAAACCAACCTAAAGGAAACTAGTATGGCAAATTTCTGGATAGCGCCGATCAAGGGATACCAATATATCTCCAGAATGCTCCCTGCAAATTGCCGTTACTATCCCACTTGTTCCGAATATGCCAAATGGCAATTTGAGTTTAATGCGCCTCATAAAGCCCTGGTTGCAAGTTCACTGCGTATTTTGCGTTGCAACCAGTTTTTCAAGGGAGGTATCGACTATCCAGTAGTTGATTTTCATCCGAAAAAGAGCGCTGCTTTACTCAAATTTAATGGATGTTGTGGCAAAATCGATGTCATCTACTGGCTCGTACCTCAAAGTACAAACCCAAACAATACACACTACTTTGTAGTAAAGGATTTTGATGCAATTAAACGCTCCTCTTGATATGCACCTCCACCTTAGAGATGGTGAGATGCTCACAAAAATCGCGAAATGTTCTGCAGAAACTTTTTCCGGCGGTATCATCATGCCGAACCTTGTCCCTCCTGTGACCACCAAAGAGGAACTTTTAGCCTATAAAGCGCGTATCCTTGATGCCGTGGGAAATGAAACATTTACCCCTTATATGACACTTTTTTTTCAAGCTGCTTATGACAAAAATTTTTTGGCTTCTGTCAAAGAGCATATCAGTGCGATCAAACTTTATCCTGCAGGAATCACAACTAACTCTGAAGGTGGTGTAAGCGGTTTTGATATCCAAACACTTCGTCCGACACTCGAAGCGATGAGCGAACTGGATATTCCACTCTGCATCCACGGAGAAACAAATGGATTTGTCATGGACAGAGAAGCTGAATTTGTCCCTATCTATGAAAAACTCGCCACTGCTTTTCCAAAACTCAAGATCATCATGGAACACATCACCACCAAAGAGAGTGTTGATGCCCTCGATCGGTTTGAAAATCTTTATGCTACGATCACCCTGCATCACCTCATTATCACGCTGGATGATGTCGCAGGGGGGATGCTCCGACCGCATCTATTTTGCAAACCCATTGCTAAACGTCCCGAAGACAGAGACGCTTTGCTCAAAGTAGCGCTCAATGCCCATCCAAAAGTGATGTTTGGTTCAGACTCTGCACCGCATCCAAAGCATGCCAAAGAAGCTTGCGGTTGTGCGGCTGGTGTATTTACAGCACCTATTGCACTTCAAGTACTCGCGGAACTTTTTGAAAACAAAAACGCCCCGTTTGAAAACTTGCAGGCTTTTATCTCGGACAACGCTCAAAACATTTATGGCATTTCTCCTGTGGCAAAAACGGTCATTTTAGAAAAAAAACCGTTTACTGTCCCTTCTGAATACAACGGCGTCATCCCTATGTATGCAGGTGAAACACTTGCGTACTCGATCAAAGAAGTGAGACATGGATAGCCGTTTAGAAGCCTTTGGAAAAGGGCATCAAGCTTTTAAAGAGGTCAAATTTAAAAAAAACCAAGAACGGTTTGAAAAGCTTGTCAAAGAGGGGCAGAACCCTAAAGCGCTCTTTATCGGTTGCAGCGATTCACGTGTCATGCCAGCCCTCATCACAGGTTCTAAGCCAGGGGATCTTTTTATTGTAAGAAATATAGGTAATTTCGTTGCCCCTTTTCAACCTGATGCCGATTACCATGCCACTGCTTCCGCCATCGAATATGCTGTAAGCATCTTGGGAGTTTCGGACATTATCGTGTGCGGGCATTCAGACTGCGGTGCGATCGCATCTCTTTTTCAAACGATCGAAGCAACCGAAGAAAATATCCATACCGTCAAATGGCTTGAATTGGGAGAAGAGGCAAAAAAAGTCGCTCTACTTGCGTATAAAGATGCTCCGAAACATGAGTTGCTTCGTTACACAGAACAAATCTCGGTTGTATACCAGCTGGACAATCTTCTTACCTACCCTGCCGTCAAAAGACGCGTCGATGAGGGGAAACTCTTTTTGCATGGTTGGCATTATGAGATCGGAACTGGGAATATCCGTTACTATGACGATGAAACATACGAATTTAAAGCACTTGCTCAAACATAACGTGATACCATAAAAACCAACAATTATAAGGAGATCATATGATCGCACATTCGGTAGAAGAACTCATCGGGAACACCCCTTTAGTGAAAATCAATGCACTTTCTGAAGAAACTGGAGCGACGATCTTAGGGAAATGTGAATTTATGAATCCCACCTCTTCCGTCAAAGACCGTATTGCATTAAACATGATCAACGGTGCGCTTGAGGCAGGAGAGATCGATCTTGATACCACGATCATCGAACCCACCAGCGGCAATACCGGCATCGGTCTGGCAGCGATTTGCGCAGCCAAAGGGTTGAAACTGATCTTAACTATGCCAGAATCAATGAGCATTGAACGTCGAAAACTTTTGACCCATTTGGGGGCAGAGCTTATCTTAACCCCGGCTACAGAAGGGATGGGTGGTGCGATAGCAAGAGCGACTGCTTTAGAGCAAACATTGGAGAATGCCAAGGTGCTTCACCAGTTCAATAACCCAAATAACCCTGAAATTCACCGCAAAACCACTGCGTTAGAAATCCTTAAAGATACAGAAGAAAATCTTGATATATTTGTCGCTGCCGTAGGAACAGGCGGAACACTTACCGGTACAGGCGAAGTACTCAAATCCAAAATTCCTTCCCTACGCATCATTGCTGTAGAGCCGGAAGATTCACCTGTGCTTCAGGGTGGAAAGCCTGGGCCGCATAAAATTCAAGGGATTGGCGCAGGATTTATCCCCAATATTCTCAATAGAGAAATTTTTCATGAAGTGATCTCAGTAAGCAATGATCAAGCATTTCAGATGGCACAACGTGTTGCCAAAGAAGAAGGGTTGCTCGTCGGTATCTCAGCGGG
>JBEARN010000100.1:0-4200 GCA_041163165.1 Pseudomonadota bacterium | reverse complement strand
AGAGTTGTCATTAAAGCTACTTCATTAACATTAAATGCCGCTCCTGTTGCCAATGCAGGTATCGATCAAAGTGTCACTACTTCCACCACAGTCACACTAAACGGAACTAAGAGTTCGGATGCAAATGGCGATCAACTCTCTTACCGATGGAGTTTTGTCAGCAAACCATCTAGCAGCACCGCGACGCTTGCAAATTCAAGCAGTTCAACACCCTTTTTTACTGCTGACAAAGATGGTTCTTATGTTGTTCAGTTGATCGTGAACGATGGTAAAGCAGATAGTAACCCCGATAGAGTTTCTATTATCGCTTCTACCAATGTGCCAACCCCCATAACAGGTCAATTTACCCTGCTGGCATGGAACGATTTAGGAATGCACTGTTTTGATGGCAAGGATTTCTCTATCTTCTCTATTTTGCCACCATACAACAACCTAAATGCCCAATTGATCACAAAAGAGGGGACAAGCGACAAACATATTACCTCTGGTGTAACAATCACATATGAAGCCTTAGCGTATGATGGACATATCAACACAACAAGTGAGGGTAAAACAAATTTCTGGAACTATGTCCAAGCCTTATTTCCAGGTGCAGACCCTAGGGTAAATGTAGGTCTAACGGGTTACAAAACCCCTTCTGAAACCCCACAACCATTAAGCTACAACTCTGGACATCAATGGTGGGAAGCAGATGGTATTCCTATCGTGAGTTATGATGACGAGAACGTGAAAAATTTCTATCCCATGGTAAAAGTTACGGCGAAGAGCGGTGGTACAACATTGGCTACCGTTGATGTCGTTCTGCCTGTAAGTGATGAGATGGATTGCGCAAAATGCCATGCAAGTACCGCCACTTTAGATGCTGCAAAACCAGCTGGAGGATGGGTTGAAGAAGCTGATGCATTAAAAAATTATAAACTAAATATTTTAAGACTTCATGATGAAAAACGTTTGACCGATGGAACGGAAGTCTATGATAATGCCATTACCGCGTTAAAAACTGCAGGATATGACTACAATAATTCACTCGAAAGTACCGCAAACAATGGTACTCCGATTCTTTGTGCTACATGCCATAAATCAAATGCATTAGGAACTTCAGGGTTTGATGGCATCAAGCCATTAACCCAAGCATTACATGGAAGTCACGCTACAGCGATCGATCCAAGCAACAGCACTCCATTGGGAGATTCGAGGAACAGAACTGCATGCTACAGCTGTCATCCTGGTGCGGAGACAGAGTGTCTAAGAGGTGCGATGGGGAGTGCCAAGGATACCAACAACAATCAAATCATGCAATGCCAAAGTTGCCATGGCACGATGAGTGATGTTGGATCGGCTAACAGAGAAGGATGGCTTGACCAACCAAATTGTCAAGTTTGTCATCAAAATGGAGAACGTTATGAATCGGCACTCGTCAACGGGACACTAAGAGCTGTAGTAGATACAAGGTTTGCAACTAACCCAAATACACCTATGAATGGTAAAAGTCTCTACCGCTACAGCACAGGCCATGGGAATTTGCAGTGTTCAGCATGTCACGGTTCAACGCATGCAATTTTCCCAACCAGTCACGCACAAGACAATATCGCGAGTACACAAATTCAAGGCCACAGTGGAACCATAGGAGAATGTACGGCGTGTCATAGCACTACACCAAATACAACCGCAGGTGGTCCGCACGGTATGCATCCCGTAGGAAGTTCTTGGGTGCACGACCATGAACATGTTGCAGAAAGAAATTCAGCACAATGCGCAACATGTCATGGCAACGACTATCGAGGTTCTGTGTTATCAAAAACTTTTGCTGCACGAAGCTTCAATGCAGATGGACATACAGAAAATTACATAAAAGGTCAAATGGTCACCTGCTATGACTGCCACAATGGACCAAATGGTGGAGATGATGATTGATTAGCTATGAGAATACTCTTCAAATTAGATGAAGATAGTCTAAATATTTATGTGATGAAAACAATTTTTCGTCACATAGATAACTATACTATATCACTATTGAGAAGAGAGATTCTCTCTTGCTTCAACCATCTTTATGATACACTACACCATACAAAACAGGATCAACATAAATGAAACTTCTACTCCTTGAGGATGACCATACGCTTAATGAGACACTCACTCTCTTTCTTGAGAAAGAAGGTTATGAGATTGACAGTGCTTTGAGCATAGAAGAAGCCGAAGAGTTAACTTTTGACAACAAGTATGATCTCTATCTGCTTGATATCAACCTTCCTCGCGGAAGCGGTCTTGAGCTTCTGAAATCACTCAGATTTGCCGAAGACAATACTCCTACGATCTTTATTACTGCTTTAACGGATATGCATTCCATTGCAGAAGGATTTAAACTCGGAGCGATTGATTACATCAAAAAACCTTTTGATCCAGAAGAGCTTCTTATCCGTATCGCGGCGAAATTCTCTACTGCTTCCATTGCTTATGACCATTTAACCTATGATCCAGAATCAAAAATGATTACTATGAATGGCAGTGTAGTAGATATGGGGAATGTACAGTTTAAAATTTTTGAAAAACTTCTTTTAAACTTAGGTACCGTCATCCCGAAAGAAGAGCTTTGTGAATGTCTTGAACACTATTCTGATAATGCGATGCGAGTGGCTATCACTAAAATAAAGCAAAAGTTGGATATCGATATCAAAAATATCCGAGGGAAGGGATATCTACTTGAAGAACTATGAAAAAGAGTCTCTACTTAAGAACTTTTTTGTTTTTTTCTCACTGTTGGAGATACTGCTTATATTGCTTTTTATAGAACTTCACCGTAATAAAGAAACAGACTACCGCAATGCGCTTTTAAAAGAGATGCAGATTTGCAGTTACTCTCTCAAGTGCCCAAAATTTTCTTTTGACTTTGCACCTAAGGGTCCAGATAATTTCAATGCACTCTATGAAGAAAATGATATACATGCGCACTTCAGCATACCAAAATCAGAAAAATACTCTTTGAGAATCTCCTATAGTCTCGATAAACTAAAGAGTGATTTAAAAGAGATACGTCAATCACTTTGGATTCAGTTTATCTTAATCTCTTTGTTAATTGTTGCTTTGGCACTTTTCTTTACTTTTTACACGCTTCAACCCATTAGAAAAGCGTTAAAACTCAATGATGAATTTATCAAAGATATCCTGCATGACTTCAATACTCCTATTACTGCTATGATTCTTAACATAAAAATGTGTAGAGATGAACAGGGCGAAACCCCTTTCATCGTCCGCTTGTCAAAAAGTATTGAGAACCTATTGCAGCTACAGAACAACCTCAAAAGCTTTTTACACAATTCTCCTTCTCAAAACGAGTCTTTTGATGTAGGTCATCTCATAGAAGAACGTTTTAAAAATATACAAAATATCTATCCACACCTACGGTACAAGTTCACGCAACGTAACCGTTTAATTAAAACCACTAACCGTGAGCTTCTTGTGCGTATTGTAGATAATCTACTCACCAACGCTGCTAAATACAATAAACCAAACGGTTCAGTCAGTGTAACGATTTCAGATACGCAGGTGATCATTCAAGACACAGGAAAAGGAATTAAAGATATTGAGAAAGCATTTCAACGGTACTATAAAGAGCAAGACAGAGGGATCGGGCTAGGTTTGCATATTGTCAATAAGTTATGCAATGAACTCAATATTAAAATTTCTATCGAGAGTAAAATCAATCAAGGAACCAAGGTTACTTTGGATTTTAGCAAACTCTTAGGAAATATCTCATGATCAAACGATTTACTTTCATATCTCTATCGGTATTATTGTTTGTCCGTTTTGTTCATGCTGATATAGACAGCCAAATAGAAAAAATCCAAAATGCACCGATTGAAGAACGTTTTATCCTGATGAATGCATTTAAAAAAGAGATCGCTCATATGCACGAGATAGAGCGTATCGATGCAATCAGAAAACTCAAAAGCATCACCAAAAGTGAAAATGGCGAAAGCGTGCTTAAGGCATTAAGGGATCACGTAGAACGATCTTCTCATAGAGAAAGAGAGACGATCCAAAGGCATGAAATAAATGAAAAATATGAACAAGAAGATCGATATGAAGCAGAAGATCATATCGAAAATGATGCAGAAAATCATATCGATGATGCCACAGAAGACCATATTGAGGATGAAACGGAGGATCACATTGAAGATGAGACAGAAGACCATATCGAAG
>JBEARN010000099.1:0-4285 GCA_041163165.1 Pseudomonadota bacterium | reverse complement strand
CATCGCGCCACATTTGAGCGAAGTCAACGCACTTCACCCATCGACTGGTACAGTTTTTTGGATCTCAAAGTGACATTGGGCGACCTTTTTCTGCGTAAATTAGATCGCATGAGTATGGCGCATGGGATCGAAGCGAGAAGTCCTTTTTTAGACAAAGAGGTGGTTAAGATAGCATTTTCCTGCACCCCAGAGATACGCATGGGAAAAACTTCAAAGCATTTGGTGAAACAGGTGGCTGAAAAATATCTCCCCAAAGAGATCGTTTATCGAAAGAAAAAAGGGTTTAACTACCCTTATTTGGAATGGTTGTATGAAGGGGATGAACTTGAAGTGATCGACCGCGTGCAAGAGAAGATGCAGCTATTTCATCCAGAGGAGTTGGCGTATTATATAAACAAAGGGAAACAAGGGAAGTTTAAACAACATATTTTTGCCATTTATATTTTATGCAAATGGCTGGAAAAATATCTTTAACGGCTAGATTCTTATGTGGAAGGTTTATACTCTATCTCAACGCCCGCTTCCAGCATCATTTCGATCCCTAGTTCTGTTGAGTCGCTCCAATGAGAAGAGGCTTCGGTGTCATATACTACTTTTTTTATCCCTACTTGGATCACCGCTTTGGCGCACTCGTTGCAGACAGGAAGCCCCGTGACATAAAGCGTGGCACCTTCGGTGGAAGCCCCATTGTAGATGGCATTGTAGATGGCATTCATTTCGGCATGCACCACATATTTGTATTTGGTCTCTTTGTCTTCATAGCGGTGGGGATGATCCATGATACCGCGGGGAAATCCATTGTATCCTTGGGAGATGATCTGCCCTTTATGCCCTACGATGACAGCACCGATTTTTCGGGAGGGATCTTTGCTCCACGCTGCGACTTCTTTGGCAAGTTTGAAATATCGCTCATTCCATTTGTCTGACTTTGCTGCCATGGTGTACTCTTGCTTCTTATCTCAGCCGTTGGATATCGGCGTCTGTTTTCATTTTTTCAAAATAGTCTTTGAGCGCTTTGGTTTGCTGCTGTTGTCTCCATTGCGCGGCGACGGCACCCTGGGCAGCTTCAAACGGCATGGCACTTTTTCCGTTTTTCGAAAGGATCTTGTAAGTGATGTATCTGTCCCCTGCGTTCAAAGGTCTTGTGAAAGAGCCATCCTGTGTCTGCAAGATGCTCGCAAGCAAACCTTCGTTGAGGTCTTTCGTTTCTTTGGTGACTTTTCGGCTTTGCACGCCGGCAGTATTTTTCGTTTTGAGGAAGTTTTTCATGCTATTTTCTGATGGAGCAGAATACTCTATCATTGTTACCGTCTTAGGGATCACAAATGCATTTTGGTGGTTGGTGTAAAAAAGTTTTAATTCTTCTTCGCTCGGAGTAGGGAGGGAAGCGACCACCTGCTCTTGATAAAACTTCTCTTTTTTCATCGCATCCTTGATGCTTGCACGGTAACTGCTCCAAGAGCTACCTTGTTCTTTAAGGATTTGTTGCATTTTAGCCACGGTGAGGTTGTTTTGTGCTGCGATATTTGAGATTTTCGCATCGATGTCAGCTTCATCGATGACGATGTCACTCATTGCGGCTTTTTGCAAACGGTCTTGAATGAGAAGATCGATCGCTTCTTCTTTAGAGACCCCCATCTGTCTTTGCACGGCATTGATCTCGGCGGTGGTGACAGCTTCTCCTTCTACGATGAGTGCTATGGCATCTACCATGGTTGCTTGAGAGAATGCGCATAAAGTGATGAAGGTAAGAAGAAGTTTTTTCATAATCATTCCATTTGTATTAGATTGGGAAAAATTATAGCATAATCGGGTAAATCTAATATGAGTTTAGAGAACAAAACTTCAATATGTTCAAAGTTTGAACAAAGTAAAATAGTGAAAAATATTTATTATTTAAAGAGTAGCATGCATCAAGAAGAGATAGAATTAAAACTGTTAGAGTCTGTTGAACAGGCACCCAACCAAAGATCATTGGCGCAGGAGATAGGGTATAGTTTAGGGAAGATCAATTATGTCCTTAACGGACTTATCGATAAAGGTTTAGTCAAAGCCGAGAATTTTGCCAGATCAAACCAAAAATCCCAATACCGCTATCTGCTCACGGACCAAGGGATCAAAGAAAAGATCGCATTAACGGAAAAATTTATCGAAAGAAAAAAAGCGGAGTATGATGCGCTCCAACAAAATTTAAAGCGATACAAAGATCAGTATGGTGCCAAGGAGAGTTAAATGAAAATGGCACAGGGGAATTCTTTCGCGAAAGCCCTTGAATATATGACAAAAATATTACATTTTATAGATACAATAATCGCCTATCAAAAGAGCGAGCAAATGAAAAAAGTTGAATCATAAAACAAGGGGGGGGAGATTATGTCTATTTTGATCACAGGCGGAGCCGGATACATCGGAAGTCATACGTTAGTTGAATTAGCCGAGGCCCATTATGACTTTATTGTTTATGACAACCTCTCAAACGCTTCCGAAGAATCCCTGAAAAGAGTCTCTAAAATCATAGGTAGAGATATCACTTTCATTAAAGGTGACATAAGAGATGGTCAAAAACTCAAAGAAGTTTTTTCAAACTACGCTATCGACTCAGTGATCCATTTTGCAGGACTCAAAGCAGTGGGAGAGAGCGTAGAAAAACCACTCGAATATTATGATAACAATGTCATAGGAACCATCAGGCTTCTTGAGGTGATGAAAGAATTTGAGTGCAAAAAAATAGTGTTCAGTTCGAGTGCTACAGTCTATGGAGATCCGGCGACTACCCCAATCGTTGAGAGTTTCCCCGTAGGCGGCACGACTAACCCGTACGGCACTTCCAAATATATGATCGAAAGAATTCTCATCGATCTTGCCCTCTCTGATGCTGCATGGAAAATAGCCCTCCTAAGATATTTCAACCCCGTGGGAGCGCATGAGAGCGGCACCATAGGGGAAGATCCAAACGGCATACCAAATAACCTCATGCCATTTATCGCTCAAGTCGCTGTAGGGAAAAGAGAGTCTCTGCGTGTGTTTGGAAGCGATTATGACACCCATGACGGTACAGGAGTCAGGGACTACATCCATGTGGTAGATCTAGCAAATGCGCACGTCAAAGCGATCGATTTTTTAAATAATTCAAAATTAAACATTCAGAATTCACCATTGATAACCAATCTTGGCACAGGGGTTGGTTATAGCGTTCTTGACGTCATCAAAGCGTTTGAAAAAGCCAGCGGTAAAAGAGTGCCCTATCAACTGGTGGAGAGAAGAGCAGGAGATATCGCAAAGTGTTATGCAAATCCATCTTATGCAAAAGAAGTTTTGGGTTGGGAAGCGAAAAGAGATTTAGAGGAGATGTGTGAAGATAGCTGGAGATGGCAATCACATAATCCAGATGGATATAGTGCAGATCTATGAAACAGACGATCACAAAATTACGTAGTTTGTTGACAAGAAGAGACAAGCAGATATTGGTGGTGCTTTTTGCTTTTTCTGTGGTGATGTCTCTCATCGAGACGGCGGGGATATCGGTGATTATGCCATTTATTTCTGTCGCTACAGATTTTACTTTGATTCATGATAACCGATACTATGCGTTTGTTTATGACCTTTTTGACTTTCAGACAGATGCGCAGTTTGTGGTGCTATTTGGGGTGGTGCTGATACTCTTTTATCTCTTTAGAGGCGGTATGAACCTACTCTATTTTTATGCACTGAGCAAGTTTACCGAGGGGAGGTATCATCTCCTTGCGTACAGGCTTTTTGAAAACTATATGGGACTCCCTTACCAAGAGTTTGTCAAAAAGAACTCTTCTACGATGACAAAGTCTATTGTGAATGAGGCTTCCCATCTTACTAAGCTGATCTCCTCGTTACTGCTCATGATGAGCGAAGTGTGCATTGTGGTGCTGATCTATGCGATGATGCTCTATGTGAATTACAAGATTACATTTTTGCTCACCATTGTGCTGCTCTTCAATGCGCTTTTTATGGTCAAGACTGTCTCAAAGAAGATCAAAAAAGCAGGGGCCTTGAGTGTTGAGGTGCAAAAACGGTTTTATGAAATCATCAACAGAAGTTTTGGAAACTTCAAACTCATCAAGCTTCAATCCCACGACAATGATCTTTTAAAAAAGTTTGCAGATGCGAGCCATCAATATGCGGGAGCGAACATCACTCACCAGACATTGGGGCATGTGCCAAGACTCTTTTTGGAGGCGATCGGGTTTGGGATCATTGTTTTTATCATCACTTATCTGGTATGGAAAAATCAACACGATGTCTCGAATGT
>JBEARN010000098.1:0-4390 GCA_041163165.1 Pseudomonadota bacterium | reverse complement strand
GATGGATCACTATATTCCAGCGAAAGACATCGCTTCAGCCAATCAAGCGAAAATTTCAAGAGATTTTGCGTACAAGCATGATATGAAGTATTTTTTCGATGAAAAAGATATGGGGATCGAACATGCGCTGCTGCCTGAAAAAGGACTTGTTGTTCCAGGTGATGTTATCATCGGCGCAGACAGTCATACCTGTACCCATGGTGCGTTGGGTGCTTTCTCAACAGGAATGGGGAGTACCGACCTCTCTTTTGGGATGATTACCGGAGGTAACTGGTTTAAAGTACCTGAGACGATCAAAGTAGAGTTGACAGGCAAACCAGGTAAACACATTTATGGCAAAGATATCATTCTTGAGCTGATTCGTATGATCGGTGTAGATGGTGCGCTCTATAAAGCGATCGAATTTACCGGTGAAGCGATCCAATACCTTGGTATGGCAGATCGTTTTTCTATCGCCAATATGGTCATCGAAGCGGGTGCGAAAAATGGTATTTTCGCTGTGGATGAGGTGACACTGAAGTATCTTGAAGAGAGAAAAGAGATCAATGGTGGTTTAAGAGCAGAGCCAAAGATCCACGTATCAGATGCAGATGCCAAGTATTGTCAAGTGATTACCATAGACACCGCAGCTCTTTCCCCGGTGATCGCATATCCTTTCTTGCCATCCAATGGCAAGCCGGTCGAAAAAGCGGTCGAAGATGACCTGAAAGTCGATCAAGTGATGATAGGTTCATGTACCAACGGACGTATCGAAGACTTACGCATCGCTGCAGAGATCATGAAGGGAAAACGCGTGGCGAAACATACGCGTATGATCGTCACACCTGCAACGCAAAAGATTTTGCTTCAAGCACAACACGAAGGTTTGATGGACATACTTATCGAAGCAGGCGCAGTGGTTTCTAATCCTACATGTGGAGCGTGTCTCGGTGGATATATGGGTATTTTAGGCGATGGTGAACGTTGCGTGGCGACAACCAACCGAAACTTTGTAGGCCGCATGGGGGCAAGAACTTCTGAGATTTATTTGGCTAACTCTGCAGTCGCTGCGGCATCTGCGATCGCAGGGAAGATCGTCGATCCTAGAAAGGTTTGATGTTTACTCTTTGGGGTGCAGGAGGTTGAGTCTTTCACTCTTCCACCCCTTTATTTAAATTAAAAATGACACCTTTTAAGTCGCTTTAGATTAGGTGGACTTTGAATATAATCGCTCAAAAAATGATGAAAAACCTTCTAGATAAAAACAACAACACTGCCATTTTGCTTGCCGGTATTATCGCTATCGTCATAGGGGTTGGTGTTGCGAGATTTGCTTTTACTTCGCTTTTGCCTGCGATGCTCACAGACCAGTTGACACGCGTCGATGCAGGATTTTTAGCTGCTATCAATTTCTCAGGATACTTTGCAGGTGCCATCTTCACGATCTTTTTAAAAGATATCAACACCAAAGTAAAATACTTTCGTTTAGGCATAGTCCTTAGTATCGTAACGACATTGGTGCTTGGCACAACCACTGATCTGTTTTGGTGGTCTGTTTCCAGAGTGTTTGCAGGTTTTGGTTCTGCTATGGTACTGATCGTTGGCGGGGCGATTGTGATGGTAAAACTTAATATGGAGAGTAAAACACGTGCCATGGGGATACACTTTAGCGGCATAGGGTTTTCTATCGTCATCACTGAACTTGTCACTCTTTTGGTGTTGCAAGAGCATGCATGGAAAGAGGCTTGGCTGGCTTTATCTTTATTGGGGTTGGTTTTGTCTTTTTATACGATCTATATTCTCTCATTTGATGCAGCGATCAAACAAAGCTCCGTCAAACATCCCTTTTCAAAGTCTATCTTTTCTACGTATGTCATACTCTTAGTGCTTGCCTATTTTACTGAAGGTGTGGGATTTGTCGTCCAAGGAACATTTTTGCCTGATATTATCAACTCACTTGAAGGCTTAGAGGGGTACGGTAATTTGGGCTGGCTTGTTGTTGGGGCAGCAGGTATCCCTTCTTCTATCATTTGGATGCGTCTCGCACACGCCTATGGAAGTGTCAATGTGATCATCGTGGCGATGGGATTGCAGATCGTTGGTATTTTGATTCCGGCAGTGAGTGCAGAGATCTTCCCCAATCTTCTAAGCGGAGCGATCTACGGAAGTACGTTTATCGGTTTGGTAGCATTATTCTTGAATCTTGGCGGACAATTAGCCGGCAAAAATCCTGTGGTACTGATGGGAAGCATGACAGCCGCATATGGCATAGGTCAAATCACCGCGCCACTTTATAGTGTAGCCCTTATTGAACATTTTGGAAATTATGATGCCGCACTTTACCTTACTGCGGGGATCGTTGCTTTGGGGGTGGTGTTTCTTTTGGTTGCCAAAAGGATGGAAAAAGATAGTTGAATGCACTTTTTTTGTTTGCAACATTCAGGCAGGTGCTTTTCTAAACCAACACTTTAAAGAGAGACATCACGATCTCAAAAGCGATGAGAATGATGATAATCCACTCTAAAAGACTAGAGTGTTTGTGGTTTTGCTCATCGGCAAGAATCGTCAAAATCTCTTGCAGTGTCGTTAATTTTCGACCTAATATCTCTATGCGAGGCTGCAGGTCAAGATACTTCCGTGTTGCAAGGTAGTAAGCTTCCAGCTCAGGATGTTCCCAAAAAAACTCTGGTGTATCGAGCAGTTCAAAGTGAAGATAGATTTTCGATTTGGTTAAAAAGAGGCGTCCACGTTCTTTGGCGATCTCTTTTCTCGCCATGGAAACACGACCAGTTTTTGCTAACTCTTGAGGGATGTGTTCGGTTTGTTGCAAGGTTTGAAGCATGGCATCTTCAAACTCTACGAGTTTGACTGACTGTGCTATCGCAAAAGAGACGGAGAGCATCACAAGTTCATCGGTAGCATCGAGATAAATCGTATCGGATTCGATTTTTATTTTTAGGTCATTTGCGTGTTTGAAAGTAAATTCTTCTGAGATTTTATAGGGAGATGAAGAGAGTGCTTGGAGAAGAAATTCCATGTTATCGATATCCCAAAAGATCACTACACCATGTTTGAAGACAAATGCATAGCCTGCATCTTTTTGGATAATGATCGCATCTTTGAGTACTTTGGCTCTAGTACTTTCCATGGCACGTTGCGTGATCTCTTTGTAGTTGAAATGGTCTAAAAATTTGCAGCTTCGTATGGTACCCATAAATACTTCTTTTGGTAGGTGATTTTAAAGGTATTATAGCACGATAGAGGCGACGTAAAATAGCTATTTTCAGTCTATTATGCTATATTGGGGCTCTTTCGAAGAAATAAACGTAACTAGGGAATAAGTATGAAACGAATCGTTATCAAAGTGGGAAGTGCTGTACTCACAGAAAATAACCATATAGCAAAACAGCGTATGCTTAACTTGGTTGAGCTTATTGCTACGCTCAAAAAAATGTATGATGTCATACTTGTCACCTCTGGAGCTGTTGCTGCGGGTTATTCTGCTTTGAAGCTAGATAAGAGTAAACAAATAGGGAAAAAAGCGCTGGCTGCTGCAGGGCAACCTATCTTGATGTCAAGCTACAAAAGAAAGTTTGATATTTTCAATATCGATACGGCTCAGATACTCTTGACAGAAGATGATTTTGATTCGCGCAAAAGAACGCAAATGTTTCAAGATATTATCGATGCGCTTCTCGTGAATGATATCATCCCCATTGTCAATGAAAATGACATCACGGCTACCCCTGAAGAGCTTTTTGGAGACAATGATCAGCTCTCAGCCAATGTTGCCTACGCGACAGAAGCTGATTTGTTAGTGATTCTAAGTGATATAGATGGCTATTACGATAAAAATCCCAATACATATGATGATGCAAAAATTTACAAAAAAGTCAGCAGCATCCCAATGAGTGCGCTTACTGATAGCTATACCCCCAATAGCCAATTTGCCACAGGAGGGATCGTCACGAAATTAAGGGCGGCAGACTTTCTCATGCAGCGCGGGAAAAAAATGTTTCTGTGCAATGGCTTTGAGTTAAGTGCTGTGAAATCATTTTTACTACAAAATGAACACAGATTAGGAACACTTTTTTCTAAGTAGTCTCATATGATTTTATCAAAGCGTATGTTCTTTAAGATAGCTATGAGTTATTTGAGGGGCTAAAATCCACCATTTGGATCAAACCCAAATCCCCCACCAAAATCAGGTGTGCCGAAACTTTGTGTGGTAAACGACGGGTCACTGTGACCCTCTTGCACAGAGATGCCTCGTAACATTGTGATATCCATTTTGGGGTCGATCCCTTTTGGACATGCCATGGTACACTCTCCACATAAGGTGCAGTCCCATACGCCATTGGTTTGGATGGTATCGATGATAGATTTGGCATCTGTTTCACGTTTATCACTC
>JBEARN010000097.1:0-4407 GCA_041163165.1 Pseudomonadota bacterium | reverse complement strand
CGGTTTGATCCAAATCATGCCGATCGGTGCAGTCGTCATGGGTCTGTTTATGTTTTCATTGGCAGGTGTACCGCCATTTTCAGTTTTCTGGGGGAAAATCTATGTGATGCAGGCTGCAGTTAATTCAGGATATATTTGGTTGGCGATTATTATGGGACTGAACTCAGCAATTGCTGCATACTACTATTTGAAACTGGTTGTATTTATGTTCTTAAAAGATCCAGTTAAAGATGTAGATGTGGTTTATTATAATATTTCAAAACCATTGATGGTGATTATCGGATTTGCAACGGTAGCGACTGTAACTGCGATCTTCTATGTCCAACCGCTTGTTTCATATATCTATTATATGATCAGTGCCAGCGGATACTAATAAAATGATAGTAAGTAGGAAATTCCCTGCTTACTAAATATTCACTAGCGTAAAAGAGCGCTTTGTAACTCTTCGACACTCCCTTTTTTTACATCTTGAAATTGTGATTGATTAAATGTTGTTTGCCGTTTGGCTAGTCTTGCTGTATTGGTAGTGATCTTTTCTTCTAGTGTTTTTTTGTCATAGATGCCATCGAGATACGCCAAAGTTTCTTTAATTCCTATCGATTTCATCGCATTGGGGGCACGGGTATATTTTGCTTCTAGCATACATACTTCATCGATAAGCCCTTCTTTGATCATTTTGCCAGTTCGTAGAGCTATGCGGCTTCGCAAAGTCTCTTTTGGTATCTCTATTTGGTAGATAGGAAGCGGTGCTACGATGGCAGGCTTTGGAGGATGCATTTTAAAATATGCTGTCGGTGTCAATCCGGTTTCAAGGTAGATATCTAAAGCCTTTTCTATGCGATAAGGATCATGTGGATCAATACGTGAAAGATAAGTGTCATCAAGCGCATAAAGCCATGCGTACGTTTTAGCCAGATCTTTAAGATAGTCTTTCCTTCTCATTTTTGTCTCTTCTGAAATAGTTGGGAGCTCACTGATCCCATCCATAAGCATTTTGAGATAAAAGCTTGTCCCCCCGACAATAATCAAATGCTTCTCATCTTCTTTGCAGCGTTGCAGAGCGTGATGATAGAGTTTGGCAAAGCTTGTAACATCAAAACTCTCATTGGGAGCATATACATCGATACCAAAATGGTGAATCCCTGCACGTTCTTTCAGTGTAGGTTTTGCAGAAGCGATATCGATCTCTTTATAGATAGAGAGTGAGTCGAGTGAGAGGATGAAAGCGTTGCATTGCTGCGCGACTTCTATGGCAAGTGATGTTTTGCCGGATGCTGTGGGACCTATGATGGCAAGTTGCTTGAGATTGTTCATAGCGTAATGATAGCATAGAAGTGACAAGTGCTACTTTGAATTCGATGTCAACTAAGTCCTACTTAGCTAAAAAAAGATAAAATACGGTAATACTATCTTTGGAGTCAAGATGAACTTTTTAGATCCAAATAACCGTTTTAATATTGCCAATATGGTGACGTATACCAATGTTTCATTAGGGGTGGCAGCAATTTACTTTATCGTCCAAGAAAATTTTATCACGGCGATTATTTTGGCATGGCTTGCAGGTGCCTGTGATATTATCGATGGCAAATTGGCACGAAAATTTAAGCTTTCCACCGAGTTTGGCATACAGCTTGACAGTTTTGCCGATTTTCTTTCATTTGTTGTGATGCCGGCCTTTTTGCTTTTTTACGCTGTAAGGTTGCATAGCGGATTGGACACCATCGAAGAGCTGATGCTGGGCTTTGTCTTTATATGGTACATTATTAATGGGTTGCGAAGGTTGGTCGAATTTAACCTTAAAGTCGATGCAGGCGAAGTGGCAAAATATTTTGAAGGGGTTCCTACACCATTGGGCGCGATCCTTTTATGGGTACTATATCTTTTAAACAGTTATGGCATATTGCTCAATTCTTATTTGATAGCATTTAGTGTACTTTTGATCGCTTGGTCACTGAACTCTAAACTCAAAATACGTCATCCCTAAAATCCTGAAGCGTTGATAATGGATAGTCAAGTATTTTTAAAGAAGATGCATACAAAGCTGTCTCATTTTTCTGAATTGGTGATGTTTCAGCACTCTGTTTTTTCCCTCCCTTTTATTTTTATTGCTATGTTGGTAGCTTCCAATCTTGAAAATGGCTCAGGTTGGTTTGGATGGAGGTTACTTTTTTTAGGCGTGATCGCTGCGGTAAGCGCAAGAAATTATGCGATGGGTGTCAACCGTTATCTTGACAGAGATATTGACATTTTAAATCCGCGTACGAAAGGAAGACCTTCGGTAGATGGGAGGGTTTCATCGCAAGAGATGCGCTTTTTTATCGTGGTCAATGCTTTGGTGTTCATAGCGGTTTCTTATTTTGTCAACACATTGGCCTTGCAACTCTCTATCCCTATTTTGATCCTATTGGGAGCCTATACTTTTTTTAAACGTTTTTCTTCGATGGCACATCTTGTTTTGGGGATGAGTTTAGGATTGGCGCCGATTGCTGGCGTGGTCGCCGTACAAGGAGAGATCACCGGATGGTCACTGATGCTTGCTGTGGGCGTGATGTTTTGGGTGGCTGGATTTGACCTGCTTTATTCGCTTCAAGATATCGCGTTTGACAGAGCAAACAAGTTGCACTCTATCCCTTCGAAACTTGGAGCTCAACCTACTATGTGGATTGCAAGATTTTTTCACCTGATGGCAGTGGTTTTTTGGATACTGTTTGTCCTTCAGGCAGGTTTGGGAATGTGGGCGAGTGTTGCATTGTTTGTTTCTGCTATCATGCTAGGGTATGAGCACTATCTTGTCAACAAAGACTTTACGAAGATTGACAAAGCATTTTTTACAGTGAATGGTTATTTGGGATTTATTTTTTTATTTTTTATTATCTTGGAGGTGATGTAGATGGATATGGTGGAGATCACACCCGTTTCGGTTGGTGTACTGTTGGCGATTATTTTAGTGATGGTGGTGCGAGAAAACTTTAAGTTAGGCAAAGAGAATAGTAAACTAAGAGAGAAGCGAACCCATTCATCCAGCCATCATGCTGATACTGCGAAAAAGAGGTCATCAGCGAGAGAAACTCAAAAAGACGAGCAAGGGATAAGTGAAGAGTTGTCTCATTATGCTGAAGCCAAAGAGATGATCCACAAAGGGATAGAGCCAAGTGAGATATCCGAAAAACTGGGCATACCTCTGACAGAAATCAACCTCATGGTAAAGTTTGAAAAGATCAAACAGAAAGCATGATGAAAGCAAATGGTTGGAGTGAGATTTTAGCCGATGCCTATGATGCGTTAGAGGAAGAGTATAGAAGATTTTTGGAAGAAGATGAAAGCTATTTTCCTTCGCAAGAGAATTATATAAATGCATTTAAAACGTTACCGAAAGAGCGGGTCAAATATATTTTGTTTGGGCAAGACCCTTACCCAAGAAGAGAGAGTGCAGGGGGGTATGCATTTATCGATATGAAAGTGCAGCACCTTTTTGCCCCTTCAGGTCTTAGCAAAGAGGTTAACCGCGCAACAAGCCTTCGCAACTTTATCAAGATGGCGCTTGTGGCAAGCGGAAGATTAGATAAAGAAGACACCTCTCAAGAGGCAATTCAAAAACTCGATAAATATGATATGATCAACTCCATAGAAGCACTTCGGATGAATTTTGAAAAAAATGGTGTACTGCTACTCAATACTGCACTCATCTTTACCGATAAAAAGAGCAGCGCAAGACACGTGAAAGCATGGAAACCTTTTATGAAAAAATTGCTCGAGGGGCTGAAAGAGCAAAGACCTACTTTGATCTTATTCGGCACCCATGCAAAAGAACTGAAAAAGGCTTTTCATTTGGATGATTTTAAAACCATAGAGCTCGAACATCCTTACAACCATAGCTTTGTCACCAATCCCAAAGCGATCGATCTTTTTGCCCCTATGGCATTACTTCAATCCCACACAAAGGAAATTTTATGAATATCGAACAAGTCAAAGAGTTTTTTCTTTATCTATGGATCGTCAATCTATCAGTTTATATCATCACGATTATCACATTGACACTGTTTAAAAAGCAGATGATCCAAATGGAAAAATGGTTTTTTAACCTTGAAGAGGCAGAGTTGGAAAAACTTAATGCGTGGTATATCTCACTTTTTAAGCTTTTGAACATACTTTTGGCATTTTCGCCTTGGTTGGCATTGGTGATCATCACATGGTTCAACAGCTCTGGACTTGAAATCTAAAGAAACCTCTGCTATAATTGCGCACCAAATATCGCGCTGTATTTTCTCAATGCACTCATAGCTCAGCTGGATAGAGCAACGGTTTGCGGTACCGTAGGTCACAGGTTCGAATCCTGTTGAGTGTACCACTTTTATATTTCCCCTAAATCGCAAGACACTAACATAACGCATTTTAAAAAAAGTTCCT
>JBEARN010000096.1:0-4419 GCA_041163165.1 Pseudomonadota bacterium | reverse complement strand
ATTATTGCTCACTATCGCGCCTCGGTTGATCGTGGCTCAACAAGATGATCCCAAGCACACAATAAGTATTTTGGCGGGTTCATAAATTGATTTATGGTATAATAAATGATTCATGCTCACAACAATATAGAATAGAAAGTCATATATTTGGTTGGGTTGAATACTTTCAAGACTATACAATAATAAAGATTGAAAATAGAAAAATTTACTCGGTGCAGGAAAAATGATGCAACAAAACATGCAACAACGTATTGAAGAAGATGAAATAGATTTAAGGGAAGTGTTTTTAACCATACACCGTTATCGATATATCATCATGACTTTTATGGCGACATTTATACTCATGAGTGGGATCATCGCTTATTTTAAACCAAGTATTTATCAAGCCTCTGCAACTGTTGAAGTGGGAGAGAAACAAAACGGATTTGGCAATCAACAAGATATGCTTGCACAAGCGATGCTAGGAGATAGTGCGAGCAATGTAGAGACAGAGATAGAGATCATCAAATCTAGATTTGTCGCAAAACTGGCACAAAAAAATGTCGATATCACACACCGCTACTACACCACCAAAAAACTCAAAGAGGTAGAACTTTATAAACAAAGCCCTTTTAATGTAGGGATGCTCAAAGGATTCGATATTTCTTTTGATCTCTACCCTATCGATGAGAAATCTTACCTTCTGGAAGTGGAGGATGCTAAAGATTCTCACGGTAACAAGTGGAGTTATGAAGGGGTACATGAGTATGGGAAGGAGATCAAAACCGAACATTTTCATCTCAATGTGGTACGGCTTAAAGAACCTGAAGAGACGCGATATCGATTTGTTATCTACACACCTGAAGATTTAGGAAAACTTTTAGCAGAGGGTCTTAGTGTGTCACAATCTGGTAAAAACTCCAACATACTCACTATTACTTATGAAGACAATGTAGCGCTGCGTGCGCAAGAATTTACCGATGCATTGGCGAATGCTTATATCCAACAAAGTGTAGAGAGTAAAACCCTAGAGCAAGAAAAAAAGCTAGAATTTATCGACGAACAGCTTAAATATATTTCTGATAATCTCAAAAGTTCTGCTATGAAACTCGAAGAGTTTAAACGCTCCACACAAACTGTTGAACTTAGTACTCAGGCGAAACAAGCCATAGAGATGATGAGTGAGTCTGAGAGTAAACTCTCGATGCTCAAAATACAAGAAGAGATGGTAGACACACTCTATGGGTATCTAAAAAAAGGGGAAGAGATAGAGACGATCTCGTTTGCCAACCTCGAAGTGGCTGACCCTAGTCTCTCTGAGATGCTGAAAAAACTACAAGATGCTATGATGCAAAAACGTATACTCAGTGAAGATTACACAGAAATGTACCCTGGTGTGGTCAAGCTCACCAAAACGATCAGCATGCTCAAATCCAACATCACCTCTACTGTCAATAGTCTCGTCAAAAGCACGAAAGAAAAAAGAGAATTGTTAGAACATGAGATCGAAACACAGCGCAGTGTCCTTGAACAACTTCCCGCAGATGAACGTATGTTTGGACAACTCCAACGCAACTTTATGATCAATGAAAAAATTTACTCTTATCTACTGGAAAAACGGTCAGAGACTGCCATGCTCAAAGCTTCTACCGTGAGTAACAACCGGGTCATTGATGGTGCGCTCTATCCACTAGAGCCTATCAAACCAAA
This sequence comes from Pseudomonadota bacterium, assembly GCA_041163165.1. Lineage (GTDB taxonomy): Bacteria > Campylobacterota > Campylobacteria > Campylobacterales > Sulfurovaceae > Sulfurovum. The sequence continues at coordinate 2,730 of JBEARN010000096.1, read as the reverse complement.
ACGAAAGCTCATCGTCTTGGTAGGTGCTATTTTGGGATTGATCGTTGGTATTATGTTTGCCTTTATGAAAGAATTTTTTGATGATAGGATTAAAAGTGAAGAGGATCTTAGCAATGTGTCTAGAATCCCTATCATTGGAAGTATCCCTTTCATCAAAGAGATGACCACTACCGAAATCAAGGTATTGAACTCTCCAAAGTCCTCTGCTTCAGAATCCTTTAGGAACATACGCACCAACCTCCAGTTTATTGCACTTAAAAAAGAAAAACTTGTCATTGCCACCACTTCAACTATCAGTGGTGAAGGGAAAACCATGTTCTCTATGAATTTAGCTGCGATTATGAGTTTAAGTGGTAAAAAAACTATTATTCTCAACCTAGATATGAGAAAACCTACCCTGCATGAGAGGTTTGGTGTAGCTTTAGGTAAAGGGCTTAGTTCGCTACTCTCTGGTCACGCGGAGCTTCATGAGGTGATCCAAAACTCTGGACATGAGAACCTTGATCTTATCACCTCTGGGCCTATTCCACCTAATCCAAGTGAATTGATCCAGGGTGAATTAATGGAGCAAACCTTAGAGGCACTCAAAAAAGAATATGATGTGGTTATTCTCGATACACCTCCTGCGGGGTTAGTCACCGATGCCCGTATTTTAATGCAACATGCAGACATCAATATCTATCTTTTAAGAGCCAACTACTCTAAAAAAGGGTTTATCCAAAATGCCAACAGGCTCACCAATCTAAGTGAAGTGCCACATCTTTGTTTGGTACTCAATGGTGTTCAATTTGGATCCAACGGATATGGATATGGATATGGATATGGATATGGATATGGTAACGGATATGGCTACTATGAGGATGATAAAAAATAATGTTTTCCTTTTTACGCAAAAAAAAGAATGAGTCCATCGTCAAAGCCCCGCCTTTAAAGATAGATTTGCACTCTCATCTCATCCCTGGGATCGATGACGGCGCTAAAACATTGGAAGAGAGTCTCTCTTTGCTCCAGTCGATGAAAGAGCTTGGGTACGAAAGGGTGATCACTACGCCACATATTATGCTTGATAGCTATCGCAATACCCCCGAAGGGATCCGATCCCAACTCGATGGGCTAAGGGTAGCTGCAAAAGAGGCAAAGATCGATATAGAGATAGATGCTGCAGCTGAGTATTATCTTGATGATGGTTTTTTAGATCATCTGCACAGTGGAAATCTTTTGAGTATAGGAGAATGTATTTTGATAGAAACCTCATATATCGTTAAACCTATGCAGTTTGAAGAGATGATCTTTGAGATGTCTGCAGCGGGCTATAAACCGATCCTTGCACACCCTGAGCGCTATCGCTATATTAAGCAAATGCCACAGGAGTATGAAGCGATGAAAGAGAAAGGAATCTACTTTCAACTCAATCTCAATTCATTGGGTGGTTACTACGGTAAAGATGCTAAGGCAAAGGCTGAATTTTTATCAAATGCAGGTATGGTTGATTTTGTAGGATCAGATATCCATAGCATGAAACAAATCGAGGCACTTAAAGCGGTAAAAGAGACCCCAGATTACCACAGGCTTTTTCAACACAATACGATTTTAAATGACACACTTTTAAATTTAACTCATAAGGAGTAAACCATCATGAACAGATATATAAAATCCAAACGAATGAAACAAAACTTCCTCATCCTGATGGGGGCTTTGCTTGTTGCAGGATGCGCCGGGAGCTCAAACTATAAATTAATGCAGTCAGATGAAAGTGACACATCTCAAACCGTATCGGTAACTAGCCAAAGCATTGAGTATCGTATCCTTCCTCAAGATCGTCTTGATATCATCCTTTATAAAAACCCTGAACAAAACTCTATGGTAGCATTACAAGATCTTGGGCAAAACATGAATTCTAAGGGAATGTTGGTCAATGCTGAAGGGTATATCAATATGCCACTCATCGGGAAAATAGAAGTTGCGGGGCTCACCCAGACAGAAGCAGCCAACCATATCGCTAATTCGTATAAAACGTATCTTAAAACACCATCGGTCTACTTAGAAGTGATGAATAAACGCATTTATGTTCTTGGTGAAGTCAATAAACCTGGTGTCGTCACACTGGATAAAGAGAAGATGACACTCTTTGAAGCGATCGCCTTTGCTGGAGATCTAACCGATGCTGCAGTGAGAGATAATATCGTGATCGTCTCGAATGATGTGGAAAAAGGGATGCAGATGCGAAGTGTCAATCTAACCAATTTTGACACGATGAAATATGCTTCACTGATGTTGCGCCCTAATGATATTGTTTATGTGCAGCCGGATAATTGGAAAGAGTTTAGAGTCGATAGTTCTAACTTCACTTCACCATTTAAAACTATTGCAGAAGTGGCGCAACCATTTGTTACGCTTAAATACTTAACACAATAACCTCAATAAAGATGGATATAAATGAAAAAGATTGAAAATTTAATGATCGAATCATATGGCGTAGACAAATTAATAGTTGAAGAAATTCATTTGTATTCTATCGAATCGGTAATGGGTATAAGGGAATTAAGAAATTTCTATATGGGGGAGAAAAAATGATGTTTAACAAGGTACTAAAAATCGCACTTTTTGTCGGTATAAGTTATATTTTAACAGCGTGTGGCGGGGGATCCTCTGGCGGTGGAACTCAGGCAGAAGATACGACTCCACCTGTCATTACGTTGCTTGGGGATAGTAATGTTACGATGGATGCCA
>JBEARN010000095.1:0-4456 GCA_041163165.1 Pseudomonadota bacterium | reverse complement strand
TCTGATCAATTCTATTTTATAAAACATATCAAATATTTTCATCGCGACAAGCAACACCATACTCATATTAAACACATTCGTAAATATCACGATAAAAAGAACCGCATAAAACCCTGGCTGGATCAGAAAAAAAAGAAAAATACTTTTTTGATAATAACCATAAAGCTTTTGCACCACACCCAAAAGGGTCTCTGCACGTTGCATAACCATCTCAAAAAGCTCTGCAAAAAGAAGTACGATCGTCAAAAAAAGTGCCATTTCCATCCCAAATTTTACCCATATTTCGATAAAATATACTCCTTTTATACCAGAGGATTTAAAATGGCACAAATTGCATGTTCCCATTGTCATCTCACTTTTTCTGAAGAAGTGATGATCGAAGAGCAATGCGACGAAAAACAGCTTTTTTTCTGTTGCAAGGGGTGTCAAGGCGTGTATCATCTGCTCCATCAAGAAGGGCTCGATACGTTTTACGACAAGTTGGGACGCACCACACTCCAGCCTGCCACTCAAATCGATGAAAATATTGAAAAGTTCGATTTAGACGGGTTTAAAAAGAAATACATTCGAACCGATGAAAATGGTATGTGTGAAATCCATCTTATCATTGAAGGGATTCACTGTTCGGCCTGTGTTTGGCTCAATGAAAAAGTGTTGCATAAAACCGATGGGATATTGGAAGCATCGATCAACTACAGCAACCATAAAGCCAAAATTGTCTGGGATCCCGATGTGATCAAACTCTCTAAGATCATCGAAACGATCCGCTCTATCGGATACAATGCTTACCCTTACGATCCAAAGTTGCAGGAAGAGCGTGCTATCGCAACACGCAAAAGCTACTATACCCGCATCTTGGTTGCTGTATTTGGTGCGATGAATATCATGTGGCTCGCGATCGCACATTATGCCGGATATTTCAGCGGGATTGAACAGTCATTTAAAAACATCCTTAACGTCGCCGAATTTATCCTTGCAACCCCTGTCCTTTTTTATTCTGGATGGATCTTTTTCAGGGGCGCTTACTATGGGTATAAAAACCATATGGTCAATATGGATACTCTCGTAGCCTCAGGAGCACTCTCTGCCTACCTCTACTCTATCTATGCGATGGTTACGCAGAGGGGAGAAGTCTATTTTGACTCGGTGGTGATGATCATTACGTTTGTGCTGGTAGGGAAATACCTCGAAGTGTTAAGCAAAAAACACGCCGTGGATACGCTGGATGGATTGATGGGCAGCACCCCTACTGAAGTGATGGTGCTTAAACATGGCGTCAAATCACTCGTAAGTATCGAAAATATTGTCGCGGGAGACATGATCGAACTGAAACCTGGGGAGAAAGTGGTCATCGATGGCGAACTCACTTCAGGTGAAGGCTCTTTCGATGAGAGTTCTTTGACCGGCGAAAGCACCCCTGTTTACAAACAAAAATCCGACGTTATTTTAAGCGGTTCGATTTGTTTGGATTCTGTCATACATTACCAAGCGACCAAAGATGCCTCTTCGTCGATGCTCACGTCCATCATACAGCTTTTAGAAGAATCGATCACGAAAAAACCCCATATCGAACAGTTAGCCAATACGATTTCCGGGTATTTCTCCAACGTCATTCTTCTCATCGCCATACTCACGTTTGGAGGATGGTATCTTTGGAGCGACAGCTTTGAACAAGCATTGATCATAGGGATCTCAGTGATCGTCATCGCTTGTCCCTGCGCGTTAGGGCTGGCTACCCCTATGGCAACGCTTGTGGGTATCAGCGTCGCTGCAAAACGCGGCATTCTTTTCAAAGAGGCCTCTTTCCTTGAAACGATGGCAAAAAGCAATCTGCTTGCACTAGATAAAACCGGTACCATTACCGAAGGGAAACCTTCTGTCGTCAAGGCGGATTATTTTGACACTTTTGATCCTGGACTCCTTTATGCCCTTGTAAGCACTTCAAACCATCCCGTTTCCAAAAGTATCTGCCTCTACCTTGAAACAGCCCATGAAAGCATCACCCCGTATACCCTTGAAAAAATCAACACAATTCAAGCCAAAGGGATCAAAGCGTACTATAACCATCACGAGCTTCTTGGAGGGAACGATGCGCTGATGCAAAATCAAGACCCTGAACGCAACGCCTCTTCAGAACATACCCTCTTTTTCTTTGCGATCGATCAGAAGATCGTAGCGCGTTTTGAATTGAGCGATACCATTAGAAAAGGGGCAGCTGAAGCGATAGAAAAGATTCAAAAACTTGGGGTTAAAGTCGTCATGCTGACAGGAGATCACGAGAGAAGTGCGCAAAACGTAGCAAAAAATGTCGGGATCCAAGAAGTGTATGCCAATCTACTCCCTCAAGACAAAGCTGCGCTGATCGAAACATTGCATCAACAAGGACACATCGTCGTCATGGCAGGCGACGGGATCAACGACACAGTGGCACTTGCTTCTTCCGATATCGCCATCGCGATGGGAAATGGTGCAGATATTGCGATATCCGTCAGTGATATCGTGTTGTTGGATGAAAAACCGCAAACCCTTTTGGAGGCTTATCAGCTTTCAAAACGTACTTTTGGCGCAGTGAAAGAAAATCTTGCGTTTTCTTTGTTGTATAATGCAGTGGCGGTTCCTCTTGCGGTTGCTGGATTTGTCAATCCTCTTGTCGCAGCACTTTCCATGAGTCTAAGTTCATTGGTCGTTGTGGGGAATTCCTTGCGTATTAAAAATCTCAAGCTAAAGGATAAATAGTGTCAGAAGATGTAGTGATTTTAATGATAGGCGTCTCGACCTTTTTGGGCGCCATAGGTCTTTTCGCCCTCATTTGGGCAGTGCGTACGGGACAATTTGACGATGAAGCCAAATTTATCGATGCCGCGCGATACGACAGCGAAGAGGATTTGCGTGATGCGGCGATGATACAAAAAAAGAGAGAAAGTCATCAAAAGAAGAAAGAAGACAAAGGGTACAGACCCCCTGACTAATCTTTGGTTTTAGCTACTTTTTTAGAAAAAGTAAAACAAAAATCGTCAGGTAAATTCAATATGACAAAGATATTACATTAGTTCTGTATAATAATTGATCGATAAAGTTAAAAGGGTTCAAAATATGCCAAGGAAAATAAACAAAAGCATCTTTAGAGAATATGATATCCGCGGGATATTTGGAGAAGAACTCCATGAAACTTCTGTGAAACTCATAGGGTATTTTCTAGGTCAAAAAGTCGGAGGAAATCGTATCGTTGCTATCGGTTACGATGCACGTTCACACTCTCCCATTTTAAGAGACTATCTTACTTCGGGACTCAATGCTGCAGGCTGTACTGTCTTAGATATGGGGATGGTCGCCACGCCAGTCAATTATTTTGCAAATTATCAACCCCTTTCGACTTTTATCTCAGAAACTACCGATCCAAATGGAACGATTGATGCTTCGATCATGATCACCGGTTCGCATAACCCTAGCGAATATAATGGATTTAAAATCACTCTAGGCAAAGCACCATTTTTTGGGGAAGCGATCTACGCATTGGGTGATGAGATCATCGCCCATCAAGAGATGCAGATCGAAGATAATACGGCGAAAATAGAGATTGATGTGAAAAAACCTTATGTTGATTTTATGGTCAACGCATTTAGCCACCTCAAGGGGATGCCTCAAAATATCGTGATCGATGCAGGAAATGGTGTCGCCGATACGGTCATTACCGATATTTTTAATGCGCTAGAACTGCACTATGAAGGTCTTTATCTTACGCCAGATGGTACTTTCCCTAACCACCATCCAGATCCTTCCGTAGAAAAAAACCTTCACGATGTGAAAGCTGCTTTAGCCAAACATGGAGATATCGCCTTTGCGTATGACGGAGATGCAGACAGGATCGCTGTTTTGACCCATCAACACAATATCAAAGGGGATCAAATGGCTCTCCTTTATGCGATGAAGATGGATCATCCTATCGTTATCGGAGAAGTGAAATGTTCGCAAGTGATGTATGATGAACTCGAACGTCGCGGTGCCAAAACGATCATGTATAAAACGGGCCATTCCAATCTCAAAGTGAAGATGAAAGAGACCAATGCAGACTTAGCCTGCGAAGTCAGCGGACACATCTTCTTTAAGCATCGTTATTTTGGATATGATGACGCGATCTACGCGACACTGCGTATGTTAGAATTGATCCATGAGGGGGTAGATATCGACGAAGAGATCAACAAGCTTCCTCAAGTCTTCTCTACTGAAGAGATCAAAGTCGAAACCACAGAAGAAGAAAAGTTTGCGATTATAGATAAAGTCAAAGAACTACTCAAAAATCCACCTGTTGATTTTCCAAAGATCATCAGTATCATCGATGTCGACGGTGTACGCATCAATTTCGAAAAAGGGTGGGGACTTGTGAGAGCAAGCAATACCACACCTGTGCTTGTCACACGGTTTGAATCGACCGATGCAAGATTAGCCAAAGAGTATG
>JBEARN010000094.1:0-4473 GCA_041163165.1 Pseudomonadota bacterium | reverse complement strand
CTGCGCATGTGTAGTACCAAGACCATAGCCACTGTAAATACCCAAAGACGCAGAGTCGTCATAAATATTACTAAATGTACCCGCTGTCATTTTACTAACATGTGCTGCGATCAATGTAGTGTTCTCAAGACTTGTGTTCGAAATCACGGCTGCTTCAAAAAGGTTTGGAAGCATTCTTGCATCATCGCTACCTGCCATAGGGGTATCAAGTTTTTGACGACCGATTTTTAGATTTGTTTTCCCATTCGTGTAATCAAGGTATGCTTGACCAAGGAAAATATAGTTTTCACCATCTCTACCGTAAAGTGATGGATCATAAGAATTCGTAAGAACTTCTGCTGAATCATCGTGAATCTCAAATCCATAAGTACCATAAGCAGCTACAGTAAATTTAAGTCCAGAAAAATCTGGTGTGGTATACCCTACATATCCACCCACATTTAATGAATTACGATTTCCTGTTGCGTAATTATTGTTATATGTTCTATCGACATAGAAACCTCTCAACTGCCCAAAAACAGTTCCCATATCTACTGATGATGCTGCAACCACTGGTTCAACCGGCTGAACATCTCCTCCTGCCATGAGCAGTGTTGCCGCTACAGCAGAAAACGCTATATATTTTTTCATTGTATATTCTCCTTCATATTTTTATACATTTGAAGTATGAAGAACCAATATAGCATTAACATAGCATAGAGAAAAAAGATGTATTAAAAAAAATTATGTGTGTATATTTGTTACATATATGTTATTGAAATGTTATATTTTTTTGGATAGTTTGTAGCCTACGCCCTTAAGTGTAGCGATAAGATCCTCTTTGAGCACTTGACGTACACGATGCATCTCTGCTCTGATGATGGCATTGTCTATGGGAGCATCATCCCAGACATAGTGTCTTAACATCTCATAGTCCACCACACTGTTCATATTTTTCGCAAAGATATCGATAATCTGTCGCTGTTTATGGGTAAGGTCTTGCTCTTTGCCATCAAAAAAAAGCGATTGATGGGTGATGTCATAGCAGTACATCTTAGAGATTTTGACCAAACTTTTCTCCCGAATACTTGCTATCTTTAACAACCTGTCGATATGCAATCCCAATTCTTTGAGATGAAACGGTTTTTTCAGATAATCATAACACCCCAACTCATACGCTTTGCTAATCTGCTCTATCTCTGTGATCGCCGATATAAATACCGTCGGTACATAAATCTTCTCTTTTTGAAGTCTCGCGAGCAAAGAAAGCCCATCGATGCTAGGGGTATTGATGTCAAAGATAAAAAGATCATAATCATGAGAAGAGATATCGGCATACGCCTCTTCTCCATCTTCATGGGCGACCACCTCAAATCCTGTGTCGACCAAATACTCTTTGATCGCTCCTTGAAGCATCAACTCATCTTCAAGCAGTAGGACTTTCATCTATGACTCCTTTTTTAAATCTATAAGAAAAGACTGTTATTTCACCGTCAGAATGGACGTCTATGTCCACCTCTTCTTTTTGACAAATAGTATACACTATTTCAAGCCCTAACCCAAATCCACCACGCACATTATTTTCACGTTCAAACGCTTTAAAGATACGCTGGGTATCTTCGATCTTGGGTGAGTGACCTATGAATTGAAGTAAAATATTCTCCTTCTCTTCTTGTAGTTTTATCGTTACATCTGTTCCTCTGTAAGCATATTTAATCGCATTTGAAAGGTTGTTATCGATAACCCGTTGAAGCTCTTCTTCGCTAAATATGATCCAAATCTCAGGGGCTATCTCCGTAATGATCTTATGCCTATTTCCCCGTGCTATTTCAGCAAAAAAATCTACCCTCTCTTCGACAAACTCTGACATATTCAACGTTGTTTTTTGATAATCAAAACGATCTTTTTTCACCATATAGCTTAAATCAGCATAGATATTGGTGATGATCTTACTCGCCGCTTCTATCTTGGATAAAAATCTATTTTCCCCCTCTTTCATTTTAAAAAGATCGATATGTGTCATGATGACTGCAAGTGGGGTATTGATCTCATGGATAGAATGCTTGATGAAACTGTCTTGCGCTTTCACCAAAGAAGCATTAAAATCTTTCTCTTTTTCCAAAAGCTCATTTTGTTCTCTGAGGTCTTTGGTTTTCTGTTCTACTTTTGATTCTAGTGTGAGATTAAGCTCTTTGAGTTTTTGTTTTCTTTCATGGATCACACGGACCATCGAATTGATATAAGGGACCATTTTTTGAAACTCAAAAAGACGTATCTTATCTTGATCGATCATCGCATATTTTGAAGATGCTTTTTCAAAATAACGGTTAAAAGTAGAAACTTCCTTATGAAGAATTCTATTGATCAATACAATCCCCATAATCCCGACAATAAACAAAATCCCAAGCAAAAAGAGTACTCTCAAAGAGTAATGGTTGAGCCTATTTTTGAGTATCTCCCGCTCTTTCTGGATGTGCTTTTCTGCTTCATCAAGATAAACCCCAGTCCCTACCATCCACCCCCATGGTTCAAATGCTTTGGCATAAGAGATCTTAGGACTCAACATCCCTGTCGTTGGTTTCAACCACTGATACTCTACAAATCCTCCCCCTTCATGTCGTGAAACATCAATAAGATCTTTGATCACCATCACACCATTGGCATCTTGAATGTTATAAAGGTTCTTACCTACATTTTCTCTTTGGATAGGATCAGAAAGCACTTTACCTTCAAAATCATAAATAAAGATATATCCTGTTCCATCTTGCCTGCCATAAAGCTCCTCTATCGCATACAATATCTGCTTTTTGATGGTGGATTCGTCTTGTTCCATATCTCTGTTTTTGTAGGCATGTTCAATAAATGTCAAGACACGCAATGTATCAAAAACGATCGTATCTTTTTGATTTTGTATAAACTGTACATGGATACGTTCTGCTTCGATCTCAAATTCTTGATACTCGCGATTGATGATGATCGTAGAAAAAAGAACGATCACCATAAGCATGATCAACATTCCAAAGATATGAATATTGGCAATGGTTTTACGTTTTAAAGATAAAATAACACAACTCCTTAAAGATGTTTCTCTATCAATTGGAGCACCTTATGAATCTCTTCTTCCATTACCTTTCCAAATTTCTGATAGATCAACTTCCCTTGTTTATCAAAGATTAATATGTCAGAGTTGTCATCTTCCAACTTCCACGCCTGAACCAATACTTTCTTTTTATCTTTCACATAAAGCGTATCAGGAAACTTTTTTTGTTTCTCTTTGAGTTTTGATTCGATCGCAAAATTTGGCATCCAAGTAGCGGCAAGATTGATGATCGCGACAGATCCATATTTTTTTCTATCAAAATGTCTTGCTTTCAGCGCCTCAGAAAGTGCATTGTTCAAATCTTTTTTATCAGGATCCACATAGAAAACGATATGAACTTTCCCTCTCAACGTATCAGAGTGCCATGCTGAACCATCTATTTTACCGCCGCTTTCTCCTGACAATTCGACCGTTTGAGGGACTTTAGCTATCTCTATCCCCCATACCAATCCTATCCCTATGAACCAACTAAAAATAAATTTCATCTCTTTTGTCCCTTCACTTAAAGATCATATATTACCATACTTTAGTCTAGTTATGTTATCATCCCAAAAATTTTTACTTAGGGGGATATCAGTATGGATATTACTAAAATCGGACCAGGCGAATGCCCAGATGCAGTCAAAGCGATCATCGAAGTACCACTGAATTCAAATATCAAATATGAGATCGACAAAGATTCGGGTGCAGTAGAAGTAGACAGAGTACTTTACTCAGCGATGCACTACCCTGCAAACTATGGATTTGTAGCAAACACTCTCTCTGATGATGGTGACCCGGCAGACGTTCTTGTCCTTTGCGACTATCCTCTTCAAGCAGGTTCTTACATCAAATGCAGACTTGTAGGCGTATTGATGACAGAAGATGAAAGCGGCGGTGATGAAAAACTTCTTGCTGTTCCTGCAGAAAAGATCGATCCTACGTATAAAAAGATTCAAGATTTAGGTGATGTTCCTGAGCATACACTCAACCGTATCAAAAACTTTTTTGAAACCTACAAAATGCTTGAACCAAACAAATGGGTAAAAGTATCTGGATTTAAAGATAAAGCTGCAGCTACAGCTATCTTAGAAAAAGCGATCAAAAACTACAAATAAATATAGATAGAAGAATTTTTGACAAACTCTCCCGAAGCGTTAGAAATTCTGTGTCAGTTCGATAGAATATAAAATTCTAAAGGATTAACACATGAACACACAGTTCGATCTCAATGAAGCTCTCGAAGCAGAGCTGAAATCCCATGTATCTACAGGAATAAGAAATAGAAAAAATGGCAGATCTTCCAAGACTATGAAAAGCAGATTTTAGATCGTCAGTAAAGCACGAAAAATAGTGACTGAAATAATTCACTATGATCGGTATTGAAGCGTTGTCTTTTTGCTTATAAAAAATAA
>JBEARN010000093.1:0-4567 GCA_041163165.1 Pseudomonadota bacterium | reverse complement strand
TCCACAAGGGCATATTTGTATCCTTCGATAGCATGGCTGAAGTCCTGGTAGTTGGTGGTGATGAAGATGGGCACTTCTTTGTTTGTCTCTCTGATCTTTTTGGCGACTTCAAGACCACTCATATGAGGCATTTGGAGGTCTAAAATGACGATATCACAAGCGTGTGTTTCGAAAAGGTCACAGGCCTCTTTGCCATCCGAAGCGATGATGATATGGTCGAAAAAGTAAGAGAGTGTTTTTTCAAAGAGTGATACATACTCTTTGTCGTCATCGGCGAACAAAACGGTGAAATCTTTCATGGATCTCATCTTGGAACCTTCTCCTTTAAACTATACTTATTTTTATTCTAACACAAAAAAGTCACAAAAAAGTCACCCTACGGATAAAAACTTTTGAAAATATTATATGCTTGGGGAAAAAAATGTGACTTTTTTTGATTAAGATAACAAATATGAAAGTATAAAAAGGGAGAAAATATGAAAACACATCATTGTGCTTCGGCGTGGAAACATATGCGTTTTGTGGGATGGGCTGCATTGATTTTTGCATTTGCGGGATGCGGTTCAAATAGTGGAACAAATGACAATAGCTTTTATCCAAGTGATGCCTCTTCGCCGCATGATTTGCAGATCACATCTTTGGAATTTGTCGAATCTGAAGGGACTTCAAGTGAAGAAAAATATACACTAGAGAGTGCGACTTCGAGTCAAGCGTTAAGCGGTCATGAGGTGCATATTGACTATACAGTTTCTTCATCAACTGCAGAGCCAGGAGAAACCACCATTTACTTTTATGCAGGTTTGGCAGAGTATGATGGTGACTTGGAAGACAATGAAACCATTGTTGAAACCAATGATGACATATTACTTGGTACGGCGGTGTTGAGCTCTATCCCTCAAGGTTTTAGTAACTATTCTACGATGCTTCGCATCCCTTATAGCTTATCTGGTGGCGAGTATCGTATTTACGGATTTATCGATCCGATGAACTTGATCAAAGAAAACAATGAGTCAAATAACTATCCGCCGTCTGATCCAGAGGCGGATCATCTTTATTTGGATCTTAACGTAACCGAATCTAATGCAACAGATATTCGGTTGGAGCAATTTGAATTAGTGCAATCTACTATTTTACTGGAAGATGAGAACAATTCAGAGCATAACTTCAGCAACCATGAATTTGAAGCGAATATCAATATACTCCATTTTTCTCCAAGCAAAGAGACCAACCTGACGATAGTATGCCAGATTAAGATAGGTGATATTTGGCATAATCTTGACTTATGGGATAATGCGCAGCAGAATTATGTGAAAGATCTTAATGTTACCGTTGCTAACGATACAGATGCTTATCATGCACATTTGCATATTAGTATTCCAGATGATGTGTGGCAAGATATTAATCTAACGAAAACGAATTATTATTTTATGCGTGTTGCCATAGAGAGTGATGCAGAAAAAGGACAGTTTACGTTAAACAATACGAGTACGCAAGCGATCACTATCTTGAAAGACAAAGGACAAACACCACAAAAATTGAGCACCAATGCTATCTCAATTGCTTCCACTTCAAGCACCATCGATCAAGGATTGAGCAACAGTTTCACCAAGGGGGTCGGAGATAAAGATTATTTTTATGGTGATTTATCGCTCGATGCAGAAGCCGGTGGGGATACAGCTAATAATCGCATGGTTGTCCAAGCTGGATCTGACATTACCCTGTATGTCTTTGGCGGTGCTTTGACACTGTTTTATAGTAATGCTGAGATGTATTGTGCCGAGAGTACAGTAGGAAGAAGTGCCACAGTCGAATTTATAGGACAAACGCTTTATGATGAGAGTCAAGAAGTGAATACACACCTCAATAAAGAATTTTCAAAAGAGCAGCTTTTGGCAAAAGCGACCTTTACGGTAGGCCCTGTGCCGGTGAGTGTAGAAGCAAGTGCAACGGGAACTTTGGGTATGGATTTGACGCTAACTTGTAGTGACGAAAGTTTTGTGGCAGATGGAAAGCCTTATGCGAACTTTACCGCTATCGGAACAGGTGGCGTGGATGCGGGTGTTGCCAGTGCAGGTGTGGAGATAGAGTTGACTTTGGTGGATGATGAATTTCATGCTATACCTACCATGACACCAATTTGGAGTGACAATAAACTTGATAGTGTGGAAGTTGGTTTCAAGGTCACCAATGCCGTAACACTTGTCGATGGCTCTTTGGGACTGTATGCGGAAGTGGCAGACGGCATAGACACATGCAAAAGCTGCAAAAAGATTTTGGGTCATAAATATTGTGTGAGTTATCCTTGCGGCATCAGCTACAAAGAGTATAGCACGACACTGTTTGACATTACCGGTTTCAGTCAAAGTCAAACCCTATACGATAAAACAATTGATATTGATTTGTAATGAAAAAATATTGGATTTTAGTTTCAATTAGCTTACTCATCTTGCTGATGGGTATCAGTGTTTGGTTGCTTGCATTTCAAACTGATATCCAAAAAGAAAATGGTCATGCTATTGCATCTAAAAGCAATACAGAATGTTTTGAAACCTATAAAGTGACGTATGTTACCGGTGCAATGGAAATGATGGGAAGTCAGCCGATGAATGGTCTTACCAGTCTCAAAGGGGTTCTTTATGCGCGTCATTGGCAAGAAGGGGAAGAGAAGTACACATTGTTTTTAGCGAATGATATGTTGTTTAATGGCGTAGATTCTAAAAAATACGATGCGGTTTACGAGCATATTTTTGTCGCAAAAAGAGACCAAAACGGTCTCTTTGAAACACTCTATTTTGACAATGCGACAGCAAAAGCAGATGAATCTCTTCTGAGTGGACTCATCCTGCCATTTCAAAGTGCGAATCAAAACGGCACCTATGAGGAGCAGGATACCACGGGGCATTATGTGGCAGAATACACCAGCAAAAATAATGTGTTTCACAAACGTAAACTCTCTTATGATGATGTAAACATCTCCAATGCATCCATCCCTTTGATCGCTGAAGTTGAAAGAAGTACGGCTGAATTCACGCGTGATACTTGCTGGGTCTCTTCTTATAAAGGAGAAGAACGCATTAGGTTGCTCACACGATCTGAACATCAACTTTTTGTCGCTTCAACGTTTCACTTTTCGTTAGAAAAAATTGAAACACCATCGTATGAAAACCCGTTGATGAAGTACAAAGGATTGACCTTTGCGCAACTATTGTCTTTGCTGCATCAGGGTCCAAAAGCAACCGTGAGTGTGTTGCAAAAAGTGGCAGCAGAAGAAAAGTTGCAACGAGCAAGCAAGAGGCAGATCAGCACCGATCAAATGATCAATGACATTGTCCATTTGAAAAAATCCATACAAGAGTATGCGCTTTACTTGCAAACGCATCCGAAGCAGCTAAGTGAAATGATCGCGATGATTTTAAACGGAGAAATCACAGAAAATTCTACCATGTATCTGGTCGAACTGCTGGCGCACACGGGAACGCCTCAAGCGCAAAGCGGTCTGTTGCAAATCGCAAATTCTACGGCACAATCTAACGACACCAGAGTACGTGCGTTGGTGGCTTTTAGTTCATTGCGATCGACTCCTACGGATGAAACTTTGGAAGCATTATTTGGTTTTGCTGGTGGATTAGATGATGAAGAAAATGCTGAACTCGCATCCGTTGCCACACTTTCGCTTGGTTCCATAGCCGCGCATATCTCTGCGGCTAATCCGGAGATCAAAGAAGATATTATGGACCGTTTAAATCAAAGACTTAACGACGCGACTACAGCAAGCTCGCAGCGTGCTTATCTGTTGTCTTTGGCAAATGGAAAGCCGGATGAGATCGATACTATTGAAACATTTTTAGCCTCAGATGAAATGAAAGTGCGTCAGGCAGCCATCGTGCTACTGGCTAATGCAAGTACTGATTTGGGAGTTGAAACTTTGCTTTCGTATCAACGTGAAGAGACAAATGTGGGGATGAGGGCAGAGGTATTTAAGCGGCTTGCCATGAAACAGGATCTTTCTAAAGCGCAGCTTCAAGATGTGGTGACTGCAACACTCGCTGAAGAGAATCCTCAGGTGCGTTACAGAATGATAGAGGTCATTGGCAAGAATGCGCAAAAGGACCGGAGTTTGCATGCGACATTGAAAACCCTTCAAGAAAAAGAGACGAACACAAACAATATCAAAAAAATTCTGCAATATTTATAGATAAAGCAGAATTACTCTCTAAATTACCCTCTGATCTCCAGAAAGTTTTTGGTGCTGATGTCATCCCAAGGTTTGTTTAGTGTAGCGAATGCTTGGTAGCTTTGCAGTGCGCGTGTGAAATCCTCGCTTTTTTGACTCTCTTCACGTAACACTTCTTCCAGTGCTACTTTCGCGGCTGACATGATCTCATCAGAAAATGTTTTGATCTGGACATTTTTTGGCAAGGCTTGGAGCGCTTTGGCATTCTCATAGCGGAACTCTTGCACCATCGTGGCGGTGACCTCTTCGCTTGCAGCGGTGATGATGGCTTGATGCTCGGAAGAGAGTTTTCCCCATCTGGTTTTGTTGAATGTTACTTCTAAAATGGAGCCT
>JBEARN010000092.1:0-4871 GCA_041163165.1 Pseudomonadota bacterium | reverse complement strand
ATATATTCTTCCATACGCACTTAGTTTTGCTGCAGGGGCAATGATCTTTGTGGTGGTGGAAGAGTTGATACCAGAATCTCAAAAAAAATATGAAAATATTGACTTGGTAACGATGACTACGATGGTGGGATTTACGGTCATGATGATCCTTGATGTGAGTTTAGGATAGATAAGTAACTACGCTATAAGTCTAAAATTATAAATTTCTCTTTTGACTTTTTGGTTATAATGCGCGACGCGAAAATGAAAAAGGAGAGTGTCGATAATGCAGTTTAGCAGATTGTTTCATATTGTTCTTATCGCACTCTTCTTGTTTGCCTTCCAGACCAATGCACTTCATATAAAACATCATTTAAGTAATGCAGAAGATTCATGTCAAGTTTGTCAACTCTCTCAACATCTTGATGGAGATCAGCATCACTCCTCTTCGACAAACATCGTACTAGATGCACCTATTATGGAGATCACTGCGGTTGAAGAGAGAGTTATCATCAAGGAGGCGCTTGAGCTTGTACAGAAGATCGAAGTGAAAAGGTCTGATGTCGATGGACTCAAGGTATTCCATCCGCACAAACCTATCTTGACCTATCAGGCACTTGCGCCACCTCTCTTTTTTTCTTAATACTTTTTAAATACTAGCACTGTTATTGAATCCTAAAGGAGTCAATTGAATGATATAAGGCTACTTATAAAACCTCTACATTATAAGTTCCTATAAATGTTTAAGGAAAAAACAAAATGAAAAAAACAATAATGATGAGTGCATTTTGTGCTGGATTGGCTTATGGTGATGTCGCACAACTTTTAGATGCAGATAAAAGAACTTTTGACAACTCAAAATATATCCCAGATATCTCATTAATCGCAGATATCGCTTATGTGAGTCACAGCATCGATAGTGATGAACTGCCACACCTTGAACTTCCGGGGATCGCGCATGGTCTTTTAGGAGAACATACTCATGGAGATAGCCATCATGCGACCTATAATGCAAATCAAGGATTTAATCTAAACTATGCAGAGTTGGTACTCTCAAGCAGTGTCGATCCGTACTTCAGTATGGATGGTACCTTTCACTTTAGTGAAAACGGTGTGGAGGTAGAAGAGGCATATGCGACTACGACTGCACTAGGAAATGGTCTTAGACTAAGAGGGGGTAAACTCCTGTCTAATTTTGGACGACTAAATAGTCAGCACCACCACTACTGGGATTTTAATGATATGCCATTGGTCTATGAAGGATTTTTAGGGATGCATGGCATCAATGAACTTGGAGCACAGCTTCAGTGGACCGCGCCAACTTCAAACTACCTTATGGCAGGATTTGAAGTACTTCAGGGTGAAAATGAGCAGATGTTCGGGAATGCATCGGTATTTAGTGATAATCAAGAAGAACCAGTAGTCGAAGGAACTAAAGCACCCTCTCTTTTTGTTGGGTATCTTAAATCTTCTTTTGATATAGAGAATACGACGATTTTTGGAGGAGTCTCTTATGCCCAAGGTGATTCGCTTTTAGATCATAGTGACGATGAAGATGAACCACATGTTTTCAAAGGAGAATCAAAGCTTTTCGGTGCTGATTTAACCGTCTTGCACGCTTTTGACTCTTACAGCTCTATTAAATGGCAGACAGAGTATCTTAAAAGAAAAATGACTGGATATGACTATAATGCAACTAACGGTATCGAAATTGATGATGGATCAACTACACAAGATGGTCTATATACACAACTAGTTTATAAAATAGATAACAGCTGGCAAATGGGTGTAAGATATGATACGATTCTTGATAACGGGAACGCAGAGCATCAAGATGGTCTTGATAAATATTCAGCTATGATCGAATATCACACAAGTGAATTTGCACGTTTCAGGTTGCAATATAATTATAATAAAGCACTATTTAATGACGAGGGAGAGAGAGAAAATCTTCACTCTATTATCTTCTCTGCAAATATTGCTATCGGTGCGCATGCGGCACACGCTTTTTAAGATGAAAAAGATACTTGCTTTCTTGACTCTTCTGCCATTGTCTTTGTTCGCTCACCTCAATATCGCTGTGAGCTATCCCTATATTGGGGCTTTGACTGAGGTGATAGGTGGTAAAGGGGTTGAAGCTGTTGTCTTAGCTAGAGGGAACTGGGATCCGCACTTTATCATCCCAAGACCCTCGCTCATTGCTAAAGTGAGAAATGCGGATGCGTTGATCATGAACGGTGGACAGCTGGAGATCGGCTGGCTACCTTCTGTCATCAATCGTGCCGGAAATCCTAAAGTGATGCCCAATGTAAGTACTTTTCTCAATCTTTCGCATTATATAAAGCTCATCAATAAGCCAAAAAATGTCGATAGAAAAGGGGGAGATATCCACCCTGACGGAAATCCCCATTTTCATCTGAGCCCGACTCATATCTTGACTTTGGCAAAAACGATAGAGCGCTTTTTGAGTGGCATTGACATGAAACATCAGCCACTCTATCAGAAAAATTATGAAAATTTTTCGAATGCGTGGCGTAAAAAAATGGCTCATTGGGATCAAAAAATGAAAAATAAAAGAGGCATGAAAGTGATTCAGTTTCATGACAATCTTGCCTATTTTAACAAGGAGTACGGTCTTCAAAATATAGGCACCATTGAACCGCTTCCCGGAATTCCCCCTTCGTCCAAGCATACGATGGAGATCATAGAATTGATTAAAAAAGAGAAGCCATGCTGCATCTTGCATGATGTCTATCATTCGACAAAAACGGCTGATTTTATCAGTCAAAAAACGGGTATCAAGGTCATTTTAATGCCGCACGATATCGAAGCGCTGGAAGATGTTGATAGCTTGAGTGCGTTGTTTGACCATCTTACCGGAGCGATACAATGATAGATATTTTGCTTGTGCCCATACTGTTGGTGTTGGTGCTGGTGATGCTCCATGCCTATTTTGGGATGGAGATCCTTAAGCGGGGGATTATCTTTACCGATCTTGCTATCGCACAGTTTGCAGCACTTGGTTCATCGATCAGTCTCGGCTATTTTCATGAGGAGTACTTCTACACATTGACTTTGAGTTTTGCCCTTTTGTCTGCGTTTCTCATCGCGTTTGCCTCTACGAGAAAGATTCATCTGGAGGCATTTATAGGGATTCTTTATATTTTAGGTGCAAGCGGGATCATGATGGTACTGGCACATTCTTCTGAAGGGATGGAACATTTTAAGTCGCTGCTTGCAAGTGATATACTCTTTACGCCTCTTGGTGATGTGTTGAAGAGTATCGGGATTTATGCTTTGATTGCTTTGGCTCTCTATGCAGTTTATCCGAGATTGAACGGTTTTTTGAGAGAACTCTTATTCTTCTCACTCCTAGCAGTGACAGTCACCTCTTCCGTTTCACTTGCCGGTGTGTTTGTCGTCTTTGTTCTGCTCATCGCTCCGCCTTTTATTTCACTTTCTTTGAAGGTGAAAAGGGCACTTCTTAGCAGTTTTCTCTTTGGGTGGTTATTCAGTATCAGTGCGATTATTCTATCGTACTACTACGATTTGCCAACAGGGTATACTATCGTATCTATGGGTGCATTTTTGACCGCAGCAGTTGTGCTTATCGGATCTGAAAGTGATCAGGGGAGATGATCTTTAGGATTGCTGTTTGAGTGATTACGTATTTATTTCGATACAATACATAAAAATTAGCATAGGAAATATAGTATGACACCCGGAGAAAAACTAAAAAATCTTTTAGAGAACGAAATCATTCCAGATTTAGAAGCAGCGATCGATGAGCTTTTTGAAGCCATAGATAAAAGCAAAAATGCCACTAAAGAACAAAAAGAAGATCTCGAAGAGATGAGAGAGATGCGTACCGAGTGTTTTGCCATCGTCGAAGAGCTTAACCGTGATGAGCTTGAAGAAGATGAGATCAATGAACTTCTTGCAGAACTAATGGATATGAAAACAGAAGAATAGTCTTCTGTTGGTTCCCATTCACTTCCGCAATTACCTTATTTCACTAACCGACATTTTTTAGATACCAACCATTTTTAAATTATCATAAAATACTTATCAAGCTTAGGTTCATAAGAAGCTTATGCTTAAAGATATAAAAAAGATTATTTTTATCCGATTTAAGGATAGTTATAGTTTATTTTTTATATAGTTCAATCTCAAACTCTCGGGGTGCCGAAAAGTCATTGCGACTTAGTAAGCTGAGATAGCGAAAGCTTAACCCGTTGAACTTGAACTGGATAACACCAGCGGAAGGAAGAGACTTGTATCAAACTTTAGATATAAAAAACTACTTATATCTACTTTTATACCTCTTCCCCAAAAATATAATTATATTTAAAGGGAAACAAAATGAACTCAAAAAACTTAACACTATCGATCATAGCTAGCTATGCATTGTTACATACGACAGTTATGGCTGAAGAAGTGGTGCTTGATCCACTTGTAATCAGCGCTGATTTTCGGGAAACGAAACTTTCTCAGACCAATGCGGCGATGACAGTGATCGGTGAAGAAAAACTTTATGATAAAGCCTCAGAGCCATTTATCGAAACATTGAGCAGCATACCCAATGTGAATTTTAGTTCTGGTGCTTCTAAAGCCAAGTATATTCAAATTCGTGGTATTGGTGAAAGAAGTCAATTTATCACTCCTATGAATCCTTCTGTAGGTGTGATGATCGATGGTATTGATTTTTCTAATATTACTTTAGGTATTAGCAGTTTCGATGTCGCGCAAGTTGAAGTACTCAAAGGACCACAAGGTACAACTTTCGGTCAAAATGCATTAGCAGGTGTGGTTTCACTGCAAAGCAGTGAACCGACAAAAGAGACAACAGGTATGGTAGAACTTACGGCAGGTAACTACAATACCAAAGCTTT
>JBEARN010000091.1:0-4922 GCA_041163165.1 Pseudomonadota bacterium | reverse complement strand
TGGATCAATGGTGAAGAGAGTAGTGATGAGGTGCTTGAAAATGCACATCAAAAACTTTACTCTCTTTTGGGACAACAATTGAGTGAAGCATTGAGTTATTTTGAATACACTACGTTATTGGCTTTAGTGGTGTTTGAATCGTGTGATTTGATAGTGCTAGAGGCAGGACTGGGGGGAGAATATGATGCCACCAATGTGTGTGATAAAGTATTGTCTGTGATTACCCCGATTGGTTTAGACCATCAAGCTTTTCTGGGTGAAACGATCGAAGCGATCGCAACGACAAAAATACGCAGTATCCAAAAAGAGGTGCTATTGGCTCCACAGCGATATGATGAGGTAGAGCGTGTTGCACGTCAGATAGCCTCAGAACGAAATGCCATATTGCATCTTAGCCATTGTGATAGTGTGAAAAAAGAAAAACTTGAAGCGATCGCGAAACAAAAAGGATGGGCTGCGTATTTGGTCGAAAATGGGTGTGTGGCATTGGAGGCGTTGGATATTTTAGAGATTCGCTATGCGATATCAGACTTATCTTCGCTGGAACTTTTTGGTCGTTTTTATTCTTTGAGAGAAAATATTCGTATCGATGTAGGACATAACCCTTTGGCAGCAGAGGTGATCGTTAAAGCACTCAAAGAGAAGGTTGTATTGGTGTATAACAGTTTGGATGACAAAGATTATGAATCTGTGTTAAAGATACTGAAGCCTAAAGTCAAACGGGTGGAGATCATTCCCATAGAGAGTCAACGCGCTACAACGATGGAGAAGATAGAGAATGCCCTCATTAAAGCAGGGCTTCCCTATAGCCGTTTTGAAAATCGAATGAATCAAGATGAGAGCTATCTAGTCTTTGGATCATTTTATGTCGTCGAAGCATTTTTAGATCAATTTGAGAAGAGAGAAGATGTATCAAAGTAATATATATGAATATTTGGAAGCGTTAAAAGAGCCTAAACTTCTTATATGCAAAGACGATAAAGAGGCAGTGCAGATTCGTGATGCGGCTGTGTTGCTTGGATTTGATACGTTTGTGTTGCCGGATATTCGGGTTTCTGTAGGGGAAGACCTTCGAGCATATGGAGATGAGATCAGAGCATTATTGCTTGCATTGGCATCATTTTATCAAAGTACAAAGAAAAAAGTTTTAGTTTCGCCAGTGCGCACACTGTTACTTCCGTTCCCTAAGGCGGTGCATTTTGACAGAGTATCGGTCGGGTTTGGAGATAATCTTGATTTGCAAAATTTCAAAGACATGTTGTACCGTTGGGGTTACCATTTTACCGATATCGCTTCCAGTCAAGGAGAAGTTTCGTTTCGTGGAGATATCATCGATCTCTATCCGATAGATGCTACCAATCCTTATCGTATTTCACTTTTTGATGATGAAGTAGAAACGATTCAACATTATGATGCGGTAACGCAAAAACGATTGAGTGAAGAGTTGGAAGCTTTTCATTTTCCTCCAGCTTTTTTGGCACTCGATCAAGAAGCATATGACGCGCTGAAGCGGCGATGTGAAAAAAGCCATTATGATACTTTCATCAAAGACATTGATTCTTTGGGGGTGTGGCATTTAGGAGACCTTGGTGAGAGTGCATTAAATCTTTTTAGTGCTATATGGGCTTCTGATCTGAGTGATGATCTTGAAGAGATTTATGCACTAGATACCCCTTTGGTTTTAAAAGAAACATTTCAGCTTTCACGAATTCCTGAAGCAAAAAAATACCGTGATCTCGAAGTGGTAAATCCTAACGCCCTATTAGAGTCGCATAAAGAAAAAGAGATCATTATTCTTGCTAAGAATGAGACAGTGGTACGTGGTTCTGACTTGGATTCTTTTGAAAATGTTACGTTTGTGTATCAAGAGGGGATCGTCAATCTTGTGGGGTCTGATAAACTCATTTTTTCACTCAACAAGCCGATCAAACGTAAAAAAGTCAAAAAAGCGACGATTATCCTAGATGATCTCAAAGCGGGTGATTATGTCGTGCATGAAAATTACGGAGTAGGGATATTTAAAGGGATCGAAAAAAGAGAAGTGTTAGGGGCTACAAGTGAGTTTGTGGTGATGCATTATCAAAATGGTGATGCCTTGCTGGTCCCGGTTTCGAATTTGGAAGTGATCGACCGTTATATGGCAGAGGGAGGTGCATTACCTGTTTTGGATAGATTGGGTAAAGCGAGCTTCAAAAAACTCAAAGCAAAAGTTAAAGAGAAGCTGTTTGCGATCGCTTCACAGATCATCAATCTCTCGGCGCAAAGACATTTGAAAAAAGGGATTATGCTTAAAACAGATATGGAAGAACATGCGATCTTCATGTCAGAAGCAGGGTTTATCCACACGGAAGACCAAGAGCGTGCGATCCATGAGATGCTCGCAGATATGGCTTCGGGCAAGATGATGGATAGACTCCTCTCTGCAGATGTAGGATTTGGTAAAACCGAAGTAGCCATGAACGGGATGTTTGTGGCAGTGAAAAACGGCTATCAAGCGATGATGATCGCGCCGACGACCCTGCTTAGTTCGCAACACTATAAAAGTTTGAAAGCGCGTTTTGCCAAGCATCAAATACGTGTGGCGAAACTAGATCGATTTTCGACAACCAAAGAGAAAAATGCTACACTCAAAGGGCTTCAGGACGGAACGATAGATGTGGTAGTCGGAACCCATGCGCTTTTGAGTGCCAAGTTCAAAAACCTTGCTCTTGTGGTGATCGATGAAGAGCATAAGTTCGGAGTGAAACAAAAAGAAGCACTTAAAGAGATCTCTATCGATGTGCATCTTTTGAGCATGTCGGCAACACCGATTCCCAGAAGTTTAAATCTAGCACTGTCCCAAGTGAAGTCTTTTTCTGAAATTCTTACGCCCCCTACAGAACGTTTGGGTGTGCGTACTTTTGTGAAGAGTTATGATGAGAAAGTGATCAAAGAAGCGATACTCCGTGAACAGCGCAGGGGGGGACAGATATTTTATGTGTTTAACTCGATTGCAGGGATCGAAGAGAAGAAAAAAGAGATTTTGGAGATACTCCCTAAACTTCGTGTTGCCGTGCTGCACTCTCAAATCTCGGCCAAAGAGACCGAAGATGAGATGATGCTCTTTGAAGCAGGCGAGTATGATGTGCTTCTCTCCACTTCTATCGTAGAATCAGGCATCCACATGCCTCATGCCAATACGATGATCGTCGATGGCGCAGACAGTTTCGGTATCGCTGATCTGCATCAGCTTCGCGGTCGCGTAGGGCGTGGAGGGAAAGAGGGGTACTGCTACTTTATGGTGACCGATAAAGAGCGTCTGACAGACAATGCCAAACGCCGTTTACTCGCACTTGAATCCCACTCGGATTTGGGAAGCGGTGCAGTGCTGGCTTTTCATGATCTTGAGATCCGCGGCGGGGGGAACATCATCGGGGAAGCGCAGTCTGGGCATATCAAACAGATAGGGTATTCGCTCTATCTTCGCATGCTCGAAGATGCGATCAAAGAGCTTTCGGGACGAGACAAAGAGGTCACGCAACAGATCGAAGTGAAACTCTCTATCAATGCCTATTTGAATGAAGAGCTGATAGAAGAAGATCGGTTGCGTTTAGAGCTTTATCGTCGTCTTTCTCACTGTGAGAGTGCAGGAGAAGTCTACGAGATAGAGTCTGAGATCGCCGATCGTTTTGGAAAGCTTGATGTGATTACCCGACAGTTTATCGATGTCATCATTTTAAAAGTGCTCGCAAGATGTACGGGGATCTCCAAAATTTCTTCTTATGGGGAGAATGTCTTTATCGAGTTTGCGGAAGAAGGAAAAGAGAGGTTGGTGCTAAAGTCACGAAGCAAAGATGATGATGACATTATCGCAACTGCGATGGCGTATTTGAAGAAATAAAAAATGAGTTGTCATCATCAAGTAGGTTCATTACGTCTTAAGAGCATTTTTAGTCCCTGAAAGTTATACTCATCACTACTTAACAATAAAGGATATATGATGAACAGAAGAGAGGCATTACAAAGAGCTGGTTTGGTGGCAGCAGTAGCGGCATTGGGAACACGGAGTGCTCAGGCAGAGACAGTAATGAACCGTATGGAGATGAAGCCAAAAGATCCATCCAAGCTAGTACCCTTCGAACTCAAACACACCCCAGAGATCACACTGGGTGAAAAAGATGCCCAAGGCTACACTGCTGTCCATATTACCGTAGGACAAGACGGGATTATCCATCCGAGTACGGCAGACCATTGGATAGACTTTATTTCTCTCTATGCCGATGGAAAACTGGTAGGAAAAAGTGTCATTGAAGCAGAGATATCGAGAGGTGCGGCAAGTTTTGGGGTAAAACTTGATGGTATCAAAACACTCACCGCAAAAGCAGGGTGTAATCTCCATGGGATATGGACGGGAGAACTAGTAATTTAGTGAAGAGTGATAAGTGAGTTATTATTATCACCTGACTCCTTCTCTTATATCTCCAGATATGGAATGCATACAGGATGTCAGTGGAATAACCCACGAGATTAACCTTCAATTAACTTCTCAAAAGTATACTTGCTTCATCAAAATGCAGGAGTTTCTTTTGAGTCGAGTGATAGAAGATATTAAAACAGAAGTGGCTAAAGTCCTGGTAGGACAAGAGAAGATGATAGAGGGGCTTTTGACGGGGTTGCTTTGTCGGGGGCATATCCTTTTGGAAGGGGTTCCCGGATTGGCAAAGACGACAGCAGTCAATGCGCTGGCAAAGACACTGGGGCTAAACTTTAAACGGATACAGTTTACTCCCGATCTTCTTCCTTCAGATATCATCGGAACAGAGATATACGATCCATCGAATAATAGTTTTAAGATCAAACAAGGACCAGTTTTTACGAATCTGTTGCTTGCCGATGAGATCAACCGTGCTCCAGCCAAAGTGCAGTCGGCACTGCTAGAAGTG
>JBEARN010000090.1:0-4944 GCA_041163165.1 Pseudomonadota bacterium | reverse complement strand
ATTTGGCTACAGGGATCAGCCACTCTTCTAAAGAGATTGGGTTTTGGGAGATCTCTTTGGATCGCAGTGCTTCTACTTCGGAACGTTCAAAGAGTTTATAGTAAGAAGAAGATTTACCTAAAACTTCATTTGCCTCATCTGTCTCAATCAACATGTGATACTCTGTTTGAAGTTTTTGAAGACGTGGCAGGAAGGTTTCTGGAGTGCGAGGATACCCTAAAGGGAGCGCGATCACGGTAGGTCTGTAGTCTATGATATGCGGATAAAAACGTGCAAAATCGATCGATTGTTTTAAAAGGGTCAGACATTGTTCATCTGAAATCTCAGGATAAAAATTGCCTCCTGCATGAAGGTGACACCATGGTGGACCATTGACAAGTGAATTCTCTTGTTCAAAGAGTGTGACATCCAGTCCTAATCCTCCTAGATAAATCGCTGCGGTCGCCCCTGCGATCCCACCTCCAACGATAGCTATTTTGGGTTGTTTCACGGTAGAAACTCCAGAAGAGCACCAAAATCATCTAAGACGACATCAGGTTCATAATAGTCTATGTTTTCTCCATAATTGTAGCCATACGTCACACCGACACACTCCATCGAAGAGGCTTTCGCTGCTAAAATATCGTTTTTGGAATCTCCCACCATTAAGCATGAAATGATCTGTGTCTCCATTGCTTGTGCTGCATGAAGCAGAGGTAATGGATCGGGTTTTTTCTTGGACAAAGAATCTCCGCCGATCCAAAATTCAAAAAGCGATGCGATACCTAGTCCTTTTAAAATCGGCTCGACAAAAGCATAAGGTTTATTGGTCACGATAGCCAGCCGATATCCACGTGCATGCAAGGTGCGCAATGTCTCTTTCACGCGAGGATAGAGCGTTGTATGTTGTGAAAGATTTTTACTATAGTAAGCAAAAAAGAGTTCCAACGCATTCTGGATGCGGTTCTCATCGAGGGACGGATCGACTTCAGTGGTTCCCGAAAGTGCTCGGCTTACCAGCATTTGCGCGCCATTGCCCACCCAGTAACGGATTGTGGCTTCTTCAAAAGGCGTATGCCCGAGTTCTGTTAGCATGGCATTGACGGCTGATGCAAGGTCTGGAACACTGTCGATCAGGGTGCCATCAAGGTCAAATAAAATAACTTTTTTCTTTTCAAACTTCATAATATCGTGGATTATACTTGATTTAACTAAAATTGCAACCCCTTTAAGATAAAATGACGTTATTATTCCACACAGAAAGTAACGCATGCAACTGATCTATCCACTCCATCTTAAAAATGATTTTGTTTTCAACCCCTCTCCAAGAGATTTTACTGTCGAAGAGATACCGCTTTATCCTTTTACGGGAGAAGGGGAGCATCTGGTGCTGATGGTGCGAAAAAAAGAGATGACCACTTGGGAGATGCTCGATGCGATCTCAAACCATTTAGGGATTCGAAGACGAGACATAGGGTATGCCGGCTTGAAAGACAAGCATGCGATGACGATACAGCATATTTCGATCATGGCGATCCATGAAGAGAAGCTCAAAATGTTTGCGCATGAAAAGATTAAAATCCTTTCTACTGTCCGCCATAACAACAAAATACGGGTAGGGCATCTCAAAGGAAACCGTTTTAAAATCCGCCTTAAAAAGGTGTTGGGGGTTCAAAAAGACAAACTCGACTCGGCACTCAAATGGGTCAAAGCGTATGGTGTTCCTAACTATTTTGGCACGCAGCGTTTTGGCATAGACGGGAACAACTGGGAAGAGGGAAAAAAGATTTTGGAAGGGAAACTCAAAATACGTGATCCGAAAACGAAAGAGTTTCTTGTGGGAGCGTATCAAAGCTATCTTTTTAATCTTTGGCTCTCGAAACGGATGGAGCTCAATCACTTGCTTGAAAAATTTACCGAAAGTGAAACCGAGGGGATTTTGAAACTTCCTAAAGGTTCACTTGAGGGTGCAAAGTCACAAAATCATTTTTTTAAACTCTTAAAAGGTGATGTGATGATGCATTACCCTTACGGACGTCTTTTTGATGTCGAAGATCTGCAAGAGGAAGCCAAGCGTTTCGATGCAAAAGACATCGCACCTACAGGATTGCTTCCGGGAAAAAAAGCGCACCATGCGAAAGATGTCGCTGGTTTGATAGAGGCACCTTTTCAAGAAGAACTTGCCGTAGACGGCATACGACGCTATGCGTGGATTGTGGTGACAGAGATCGCTAAAACCTATGTAGAAGAGAAAGCGCATTATGAGCTTAGTTTTGTCCTTCCTAAAGGTTCGTATGCAACGAATGTATTGGATGTGTTAAGAGGGTATCGGGAGTAAATCTATCTTAGGTGAGGCTGGGGGTAGGTTTACTTAAAATAATTTTATTTTTTATGTTTGTAAAAGGAGGAAAATAAATCTTCCTCACCTAAGATATGAAGGAACTATATCTTAAATAAGATAAAATTTATCTTAAAATTTGTACTTATAATAAAAATTGTTTCAAATAATATTTTTGTCTCCCTTTTAATGGTTTTGTTCCATTCAAGAAAAATTTATCCACATTTAGATATCGTTTACTCAGATAAACATTTAAAAATTTCATATACATAGGGATCGTTTTGGACGGTAAACTCTTAAAAGAATACAACTCTAGATTGGTACACATCATACTGTATGTTTCGATGGGAACGCTTTTAATTCCTATTTATTATGCATTGGTAGGCAAAGCATTTTATGAAACTCCAGGGTTGTATATCTTTTTTTCCGGCGCATTTTTGCTCTATCTCTTGAAAAAAAACGAAAAAAAATATTATGTTTTTGTGCGGCATGCCATCGTTGTCATCGGGGTGGTGTTAGAGTTGGTCCTTATCGCCTCTTCTGTACCTGAGGTGAACAAACTTCTTTTTTCTCCTGTCGTTGTGTTTGTGATCTTTGCGATGGTTGAAGAGAAAAAAGCACTCTGGATACTCTCTGGGTTTATCCTTTTTATCCTCGGATATGAGTCGATGAACCACTTTAAGTTGGCACCTTACAATCTTTTTGGTTATATTTTATCTACCGCCATGCTAGGGGGACTTTTATACATGTTTTACCATCTCTTGCATCGTATCAACGATGAGAGAAGTCACCTCTATAATCAACTTTCTCAAAGCAATACGCTTTTAAACAAAACGGTTGAAGAGAAAACGGCTTCTTTGGTAAAACTGAACCATATGTTTGAAAAAACGGAAGAACTAGCGCAAGTTGGAGGATGGGAGTGGGATATCAAAAATGACCGTTTTAAAGGTTCTGACACATTGATGGAAATGATGGGGCTTCCCGCAGAAACACATCTTTCCTTTAGCGAACTGATGGCCATTATGCATCCAGAAGATAGAGAAATGGTGAAACAAGAACTTAACGATGCGGTAAAAAATGGCTATTATGATTTGGTGCACAAAGTGTTGGTGGATGGAGAGGTCAAATGGATGCATGCGACGGCTAACTTTATCAAAGATGAAACAGGATCGAACATCAAAGCAGAAGGTATGGTGCAGGATATCACCTTGCAAAAGAAATACCAATTGGCATTGGAAGATGCATTGTACACGCATGAATTAACAGGCTTGCCAAACCGAAGGTCTTTGGTGGAGTATTTGAATGCGCTTTTTCAAGAAAAGGTTGACGATGCAGCACTCTTTTTGATCGATATTGATCATTTTAGAGAGATCAATGAAAGCTATACGCATATTTTGGGCGATACGCTACTTTTAGAAGTCGCCAAAAAACTCAAAGAGAGTATCACTAAAGATTTCTTTTTGGCACATATGGGGGCGGATGAATTTGTAATAATATTGAAAAATATTAAAGATCAAAAGGGGGTAACTGCGGTCGCAAAAGAGTTGATCGCAATGATGGATCAATACTTTGAATTGGATCAAGACATTCAGGTAAGAGTGACTGTTAGCATAGGTATTGTGATGCTGGCGGATAACCAGCTAAATGCAAATAGAACGCTTCAATTTGCAGACTCAGCACTCTTCAGAGCGAAACAAGAGGGACGTGGTCGTTATTATCTTTATGCAGAATCTTTGACAGAGCATGTGCAAAAGCGCACGCAGTATAAAAATGATATCTATCGTGCGTTTGAAAACAATGAGTTTGAACTTTACTATCAACCTCAAGTGGATTTAAATACGGATCAAATTATCGGGGCGGAAGCACTCATACGATGGCATCACCCCGTAGATGGTCTTTTGTCGCCTGATCGTTTTATTTCTCTTTTTGAAGAGAGTGAACTCATCGCTCTTATAGGAAAATGGGCGATAGAAGAGGGTGCCAAACAGTGTTTATTGTGGGAACAAAAAGGGTATGCGCTTGAAATTTCGATCAATGTCTCTTCCAATCAACTTCGTTATCAAAATCTAACAAAAGTGATTCAAGATGCGCTAGTGAAGTTCCCTTGCAAGACGCATCATCTTACGCTAGAGATCACAGAGAGCGCATTGATGGAGAATAGCGATGCGTTAAAAGAGTTATTTGAGTATTTGAAAAAGAAACAAATCAAGATAGCGATCGATGATTTTGGGACAGGATACTCTTCTTATGCGCATATCATAGAGATGCCGGTAGATGTTTTGAAGATCGATAAAAGTTTTATCGATCTTATGATGCAGGACAAGAACGCGTTAGAGAGTGTCAGGGCGATCATCGGGATGGGGAAAGCGATAGGGTATAAGATTTTGGCAGAAGGTGTAGAGTCTGTCGAACAGGCAGCGCTTCTTCAAAAAGAGGGATGTGAGTATTATCAAGGTTTTCTCAAAGGCAAACCGATGCAAGTGGCTGAGTTTGAAGCACAGTTTCTTGGCTAGTTTGAACTTTGATCGTGGTTTTGGAACCTTATCTTAACCTTTGTTCCCCCGTTTTCATTTTGGATCGAAATGTCGCCGCGCAACTTATCTTCAACAAGCATTTTCACTAAGGGA
>JBEARN010000089.1:0-4981 GCA_041163165.1 Pseudomonadota bacterium | reverse complement strand
TGTTGCTTTATCATCTTCCTATGAGTTATTTTTCTATAGGGCAAGAGGTGCCAGATGACCTTATGATAGCTTCCAAAGAGTATCTTTTAGAACAATTTATCGGGGATTTGGATGGAGCGTAAAACCCAAGCGGAACGTTTGAAAGAAATGATGAAACGACATCATCACATCCGTTCGTATGAGTGCAGTTTGCCTTTGATGGTGTTGCGCAAAACAAAGCTTGAAAAGTTACGTGTGGGTGATTTGCTTCTTACAGGATGCAAAACACTTGAACTCTTACTCCAAGATGAAAAGGATATCTATATGACGGCTCATTTTGATTCTTTGCAAAAAGTGGAGATTGTAGGAACAACAGCAGTTTTTAGAAAAGAGTCTATAGAGGAGAAAGATACGGTAGTAAAATTCTCTTTTGGCACTCTACCCCTCGAAGAGTTACAAAAAGGAAGCAGGGTCGATTTATCTGCTTTAAACTTAGATAAAATGATACTAAAGGTGGATAAGAGTGCCGTCGCACAAGGTCATTTGGTCAATGTAAATGGTACGATAGCAGTAGCGATAGATAAAATCAAATCAAAGGTTTAATGATGGCAGAAGGCAAAAAGAAAAAAGTACTTGTTGGTATGAGTGGAGGTGTCGATTCCACGGTCACTTCTATCCTTTTGCAAAAAGCGGGGTATGAGGTGGAAGGTGTCTATATGAAGTTGCACCAAAAGCCTGGTTACCATGAAACCAATTTTACTAAAGTGCAAAGGGTGGGCGACTATCTTGGGATCAAGGTTCATTTTTTAGATTTAAGTGAAGATTTTGATAAAGAGGTTTATCGCTATTTTGTACAAAGTTACAAAGAGGGCTTGACGCCAAATCCTTGCGTGATGTGTAACCGTAATATCAAGTTTGGAAAGATGGTCGAATTTGCCGATAGTATAGGCGCTCAACATGTGGCTACGGGACATTACATCAAATGTGATGGTGAGTTCATTTATATGGCAGAAGATCCGAACAAAGATCAGAGTTATTTTCTCTGTGAAGTAAAAAAAGAGGTGTTGCCAAGATTAATCTTCCCTTTGGGTACATGGGTGAAAGAAGATGTAAAGGCTTACGCAGCAGACATAGAAGTGCTTAAAGATTTTGCGACACAAAAAGAGAGTGCGGAGATCTGTTTTGTGGAAAATACTTATGATGAGGTGCTGGCAAAGCATATGGATATCGATATGCCCGGTGAAACGGTCGATGTGGCGGGAAATGTGGTAGGAACCCACAAGGGGTATATGCATTACACCATTGGGAAAAGAAGAGGTTTTTTTGTTAATGGAGCTCATGATCCGCACTTTGTGCTCGACATTAAACCACAGACCAATCAAATCGTTGTAGGGACGAAAGAACAGCTTGAATCCCATCACTTTGAGATCAAGCAGATCAATCTTTTTAAGCCTATTAAAACATTTGAGTGTATGGTTAAAGTGCGTTATCGAACGACAGCTGTGCCGTGCCGTGTAGTGATAGACGGTGATCACGCGAAAGTAAGTTTGGATGAACCGGTTTTTGGTTTGGCGAAGGGGCAAATAGCTGCCTTTTATGAAGGAGATAAGCTTATCGGTGGTGGGGTGATTTGTTGATTTTTCAATCAACAAAATCGTTCAGCATGTAGCGTGTAGAGCATATGAGAGTAGCAGAAAAACTTGAAAAAGCCAAAGTGAAGTTGATGTTAGACCATCCTTATTTTGGCACAGTGGCTTCTTCTTTGGCGTTAAAAGAAAATAATGCACTTTTAACCTTTGTAAGTCATGAGGAAGAGATAGAGTACAACAGTGAATATCTTGAACGACTCTCAGTCGATGAGGTAGAATTTGTCATCGCCAATGGCGCGATGCATAGTGTCCTTAAGCATCAAGAAAGAGCACTAGGACGAACCAAGTGGCTTTGGCAAACCGCTACAGACTATGTGATAAATAATATGCTGGTGCAAAATGGTATGCAGCCACCAGAATATGCCAATTATGAACCAAAGTTTCAGGGAATGTATGCCGAAGAGGTGTATGAGATATTACGTTCTGAAATGATGCAGCATATCGATGATGCGCTTACGCAAGAGCAAGAGAGTGAACAGATTACTCAAAGTGATGATTCAACTTCCCAAACCCTTCATATGCATGAACAAAAAGAGCTTTCACAAAATGCCAAAGAGAGTCAGAATGAGCAAGACCATCAAAGTGATACCTCACAAGAGCTTTCTAGCAATGAGATAGAAGCCTTAAAAGAACATTTTGAACATATCTTTGAGAAGCATAAACGCCAAGGTACCCTGCCAAAAAATTTAAAATTTGTGGTACCTGAGTATTTTTCGCATCAAGTGAATTGGCGAGAATTTTTATATGGATATATCGCGTCTTATGCCAAAAGCAGTTACAGTTTTTCACCACCCAACATGAAATATCTCTACCGAGGCGTTTATTTGCCAAGTTTGAGTTCAGATCTTTTGCGTATCGTGGTGGCTATAGACACTTCTGGTTCTGTCGATGAGACACTTTTGGCGACATTCTTGGGAGAAGTTTCTTCGATCATGCAACAGTACCCCCACTATGAGATAGATCTCATTACTGCCGATGCGAAGATACAGTCTCATCGGGTTTTTTTGCCTGGCACATCGCTCACTTATGAGATCAGTGGAGGCGGCGGAACAGACTTTCGTCCTGTTTTTGAATATATAGAAAAAGAGATCAGTTATCCTACGGTATTACTTTATTTTACAGACGGGCAAGGGAGATTTCCTCAGAATGAACCATCTTATGATGTTTTGTGGATTATGTCTGATGAGGTCGAAGTTCCTTTCGGAGAGATAGTTTTATTGTCGTAGTTGTGCACTTTCATTTAGCGATTTTAGCTATAATTGTTGGACAATCTTTCAGTAGGAATTTTTATGGAAAACTTTGACCGACAAAACACCTCTTCATGCAGCTCGCATTCGATAGCGATACTTTTTCTACCTTTTTTATTTTTGGCAGGTCTGATCACGGCGTATTTTGGTCTTTTGCCACTCAACGTTGAAACACATACGTTAGGGATCGTAGCATTTATCTTTATCGTATTCACTTTTTTTGTGAAGCACAATGCAAACTATGCCGTGTGTCATATGCGAAGCTCTTTTGGACAGATGGAAGAGGGGCTTCAGTCGGCTTTGAGAGAAAATGCGTTGACTATCATGGGGAAAACGAAGTCTACGTTGCATGTGAAGGATTTTATCGCGGAGTATTATCAAGATATCCGAAATGACAATTTTGCACGCGTGGCACCTTCTGTTTTTCCTATGCTAGGTATTTTGGGAACATTTATTGCTATCGCACTTTCGATGCCTGATTTTACGGTGCAAGACATCACTGCACTTGACCATGAGATCTCTATCTTGCTTTCTGGTATCGGAACAGCATTTTATGCTTCTATTTACGGGATCATGCTTTCTTTGATTTGGACCTATTTCGAAAAAAGAGGGATGGCAAAGGTGGAGAGACAGATTTTTCAACTGGAAAAATTGTATGGAAGCCGTGTGTGGAAGCGATCTGAACTCATCAAGCACGAACATACCCAAAGTGAACTCAAAGACCAACAGATCGTTCAAACACTCAAAGAGACGTTCAATATGGATTTTATCAAAGAGTTAAATGACCAATACCTTAAAAACTTTTCTACCATAGTCCATGACACCACCAACAGTTTTTCCAAGCTGACAGTGCATATGCAAGAAGCATCGGCACAGTTGCGTGAAACCTTAAAAAGCATAGAAGAACGCCACGCAACAGTGCATGCTGTCGATATGATGGAAAAAAACATTGAAGGGTTTAACCAAAATGCGCAAAACCTTCAAACGACGATCAGTCAATTTGACCAAAGTGTAGAACATACGTTTGAGAAAATCGATGCAGAGTTAGCCAAAGCTGTCGAAAAATTGGGTGGTTTTGCGGAGATTATCGTAGAACAAAACAGAGAGATACTTGAAAATAAAGCAACATTGAACGAAGACGAAAAGTAATCCTATGTTTAAAAAAAATCAAACAAATGAGAGTAATTTTTGGATCTCTTATGCCGATCTTATGGCGGGATTGCTTTTTGTATTTATCTTGTTGATAGGGGCTATCGTATCGAAATCTGTTATCCTGAAAGCAGATCTTTTTAAAAAAGAGACGAAACTATCGGCACTTTCTGAAACGCTGAAAGATAAAGAGATGACATTGGATGATGTTAAAAAAGCGCTTTTGAAAAGTCAAACATTGGTGGGTGAAAAAGATAAATTGCTTACGTTGAAAAATGCACGCATTTCAGAGGATGAAAAAGAGTTAACAGAGAAAGAAAAATTGATTCGGCTCAAAAATGCACGCATCGCGAAAGACCAGCTTTCTTTAGCTGAAAATGAGCGTATTTTTAAACTCAAACTTGATGAGATAGAGAAGTTAAACAAGATGCTTCTTGAAGCCAATGCGAAAAGTGATTTGTTGAGCAATAAGATTATTTTGGTACAAAATCTATTGGATGCAAATCAAAAAGAGCTTAACACGACGCAAAAGAGTTTGAAAGAGTTTGAAGGGAAAGTGTTGGTGCTTTCGAATGATCTTAATGCTTCAAATGAACAGATGAAGATCAAGGATGAAAAGCTTCTTATGCTTCTGAATGCCATCGACGAGAGAAAAACCAAATACGATGAATTGGTTGCAACGCTACAAAAACAAAAAGCAAAGATCAAGTCGCTTACGGGTATCAAACTTCAAGTGGTTTCTGCGCTTAAAAATGCATTGGGAGATAAGATCAATATCGACAAAAAGACTGGTTCCTTGCGCTTAGCATCAAATATTTTATTTGAAGTAGGTGATGCAACGCTCAAGCCAGAAGCAGAAGCGGAGCTTAAACAGGCATTTGAACAGTACATCAACGCACTCATCACCAATGACAACATCAAGCCATACCTTGATAAGATCATTATCGAAGGGCATAC
>JBEARN010000088.1:0-4992 GCA_041163165.1 Pseudomonadota bacterium | reverse complement strand
GTACCTTTAAGGAAACTTCTTCTGCTTTCGATAAAAGTAGGATTTTCATTATTCATTGATTTTGTCATATCTCTCTCCTTAACTTAACGGAAGCATTTGTGGAATTTTAAGCCATACATCTTTTGCCATGTATAGTCCAACCAATGCCAATACAGCTGCAAATCTAAGCAGCGTTTTATTTTCATTTTTCATATTGCCCATAGCGATAAAGAATGGGATGATAAATCCTAGAACCATACCAAACCAGAACTCTATATTATATTCGCCGCCTGCATGCACATAGGCCAATGTCGCTTCAGCTTCTGATGATTTGAATGAGAAGAAATATTCACCCATATACATCATGAAAGAGAAGAATGTCGCAATCGCAAGGATCAATGAAAGGTCTTTTCTTGCCTCTTTGCTCCAATCATTAGAAACAAAAATAAGCGCCGATGAACCTGCCATGAGTGCTGCCCACATCATTTGCATGACTTCTGCTGGTGCTTGCCATAATTCTCTTGCGCTTGATTCTGCCATAATAATCGCCGTATACAATGTTACAGGGATTGCTAAAAATACTACGAATGGGAAAACTGTTTCATAAAAACCTGAATATTTTCTACCCATCGCCGTTAACTTGCACCCTTTAAAAGGGATATTCGGGAATGCATCACCGATACCGATAACCAACATAATAGTGATCAGTAAAAGGAACAATGAAGCCATCCAAGCACCTACTGTAATCGCTGATGTCCAGTGTGGGTGTGTAAAGATATTGATCATTCTATAAGGTTGATGAAGATCTGTCAACGTAAAAAGAAGAAAAATATTTAAAAATACAAATGACAATAAAGGCATGATCCATCTTAAATTTGGCATCTCTTCTCTTTTATGTCTATAAAGAAGGAATGCTCCGAGAAAGATCACACCTGTACCGATACTTTTTGCCCACATATTAAGCGTAATCATCCAGCCCCAGATGATCCCTGGAAGTGCAGCATCTAATGTAACAACGGCTTGCGTTGCGTGAATTGAACTCTCTACCATCTTAGTGACCTCCCTCTTCTTCATGTGATTCATGCGCTGCATTATCAAAATTCATAAAACTTTTATTGTCATATTTTTCATGCCCAACAAATGGCGCAAGGAATCGGTCTAATACGCCATGGTTCTTATCGCCTACTGCTTCTAGATGGGTGATGTTATTGAACAAGCTATACCCTTCGATTCTTTCATGCGCAAGTGGGTTAAGCGTTTGGTTACCACCACCTACATAGAAATGTGTCGGGCTTGTATGTTTCTCAGGTTTACGTACTTGTACGCCACCTTGGTGTTCCATGATATAAGTTGAAATATGACTATGATCATCATCAAGATCACCAAAGATATTTGCTTCAACAGGACAAGCAACCACACATGCTGGCATCATACCACTCTCGATACGGTGAGCACAGTAAGTACATTTATCTGCGGTATTTGTTTCAGGATCCATATAAATCGCTCCGTATGGACATGCCATCATACATCCTGCACAACCGATACATCTCTCACTGTCTACATTCACAATTCCATTTTCTAAATAGTGAAGTGCTGATACAGGACAGATACGCTCACATGGGGCAGACTCACAGTGATTACATCTTAGCGGCGTAAACGAACGCGATGCATCAGGGAATGTTCCAATATCGATATATTTTACACGTAAACGCCAAGTACTTAATGGAACTTCGTTTTCCACTTTACAAGCAACTTCACAACCTTTACAACCCATACATAGGTTAAGGTCAACCAAGAAACCTAACTTCATGCTTCCTCCTTAAATTTAGCAAATCTTATAATAAATATAAGTATCCATTATCTATAAAGACGCGGGATTATCGCTTGATTTATAGTATAGAAGTTTGGATTAAAAAATGATTATTCAAGAAAGGTTTTGATCACAATTGGGTTACAATGTATCAAAAATAAAATCAAAACTAGAAAAACGATCAAAAAATATGAACAAACTCATCAATTAAATATGAAATGAAAAAGTGGAACCTTCATCTTCTTCGCTATCGATCTCAAGTTTGGTGCCATGCATTTCTAAGATCTTTTTCACGATAGAGAGCCCCAATCCCATTGAATTATCCCAAGAATGTGTGCCTGAGCGATAGAATTTTTTCGTCACTTTTCCGATGTCATCAGGGGAGATGCCAGCACCCAAATCAACCACCGATACTTTCCCGCTTTGGATATGGACCACGACTTTATCTTTAGAATATTTCAACCCATTTTCAACCAAATTTTTCAATACAATTTCCAACAGTGTGCGGTCAGCTTCTATCGGATAATTTGTCCCTTCTATCACGATCTCTCTTTGGGGATATTTTTCCGACAATGAAAGTTTGACCTCTTGCGCCAAGCTATACATATCAAACTTACTTTCATGCAACGTTGCTTCGCCACTTTCAAATTTATTCCACAAAACCAATCGACTCAACAAAGATTCGATTTTGAGACCATTATTGTAAATTTTAGTTAAAAATTTTTCCCTCAAAGTTGCCGGGATATCTTTATCTTCTTCCAATGTCTGGGCATATCCCATAATCGATGCTATGGGATTACGAAACTCATGGGCAAGCGCAGAGATCATATCCCCTCTTTGACGATTTTTAAGTTTGAGTTTTGCATTGTAGCGCTGTTTGACCTCTTCACGCTTTTTCGCACCATGGAGTACTTTAATCAAATTTTGATTGATATCTTCAAACTCCTGCGTAAAAAAATGTGCTTGATACTCAATCTCATCTGTTGTATCTAAATTTTCAAGATATTCGTTGATAATCCTAAGCTCGCGCTGCATACGTTCTGCACCTCGATAAATAGCATAGATGAAAACAATAAATCCTAAAACCAACAATCCGATCGCCTGAAATGCCATCTCGCCATCAGAGATAAAAAATAAAAACAATGCGGCAAAAGCAATGGCGGTAAATACCGCTAAAGTCACGAGTCTTGCCATAATATACTCAGTAAAATTGGGACGTCTATACATGTTTAATTCTCTTCCTCAATCTCGACTAAAAATTGCAAAAAATCTTCTGCTTGGAAATACCCGATAACAGATTCGAAAATCTCCCTGTCAGGTTGCATAAAATAAAAGCTTGGTATCGCCCCTGTAAACTCTTCGATCTTTTTAACTGTTTTTTGATCTTTTCTCTCTGCCTTGAGTAAAATATACGCTTTAAGTTTTTCTTGCACGCGGGGATCAGAAAGAGTCTCTTCTTTCATTTTTTTGCACCATTTGCAGCGTGGGTCTTGTATCAGGAGCATGACATTTTTTTTCTCTTTTTTCGCACGCGAAAACGCTTTTTCGATGTCGGTTTCCCATGTCAATTTTTCAAATGCACTGAGATTGGATTCTTTGGACTGAAAAGTTTGGATCACTTCATGTTTTTGACTTTTAAGTTGACTGATTTGAATCGTTTGCGCTACCAATCCAAAAGGAGATAAAAAAGAAAACACTCCTATCCACATCATACTTTTTTTCAAAAACGTCATAACACGCTACTTCGTTGCGGATGTGGTTGCTTGCCGAAGCGAATCGAGAAATTCTTCAACACTACAATACCCTAAAACCTCCCCTAATATTTTCTTCTCTTCATTCATAAAAAACGTTGTTGGCACACCATCTACTTTCGGCAACACTGCCATTGCGTCACTGTCTTCTTGTATCACTTGAACCGCGATAAGATTGGCTAACTCTTTTTCTACCAAAGAGTCTTCTAGTGTACGGTGTTTCATTTTTTTACACCAACGACAATGTTCCCCTTCCACATAAACCATGACCATTTTATGCTCTTGTTTGGCCAATTTCAACGCTGTCGGAACATCTTTTACCCATTCTACCGAGAACACTAAACTCGAAAATATCATACACCCTAAAATGATTTTTTTCATACGTTTCACTCCTGATTAAACTCTTGAATTATATTTTGAAACACCAAATAGAGCGATTCAACCTCTTTGATAGAAGTGCGTTCATTGGGTGCATGAATCGTATCATTGATCACCCCGAACTCAACAACTTCTACGCCAAAAGCACTGATAAATCGTGCATCACTTGTCCCACCTGCCGTGGATAATTTCGTCTGAATCCCTGTCACCGTTTCGATACTTCTTGTAAGTCGTTGAACGATTTTTGATCCCCTATTGGTAACAAAAGGATAGGAACCTTGCTTTAATTCTAAACTATAATCCAATCCTTGAAAAGACTTGGCGATATGAAGTTTAACCTCTTCTTGTGAAGTATTTGTGGAATTTCTGACATTAAACATCAATTTTAACGATCCTGGTGTGACATTGGTCACTTCCATTCCTGCCCGTAGATCGGTGAGGACCATTTGACTTGGTGCAAAATCAGCATCGCCGTCATCCAAGTTCACCCCTGCGATCTTTTCAAGAATTGGAGCGATCTGATGCAGAGGATTAACTGCTTTTTCCGGATAAGCAGCATGTCCTTGCTTCCCGCGAAGCGTCAAATACCCATTGATGGAACCGCGTCTTCCTATCTTGATCGCATCCCCAAAGACTTTTTCACATGTTGGCTCTGCCACGATACAGAAATCCGGAAGAAAATCGATCGTTTTGAGGTGCTCAAGCATCACACGCGTACCATACTCAGCATCCCCTTCTTCATCGGAAGTGAGCAAGATCGAGAGGGTTCCTTGAAATACTTTAGCTTCTTTGCATGCCTGAACGAAAGCTGCAACACCACTTTTCATATCTTGCGCTCCACGCCCATAGATATTACCCTCTTTAATCGCTGGGACAAAAGGATTCGTTTCCCATCCATCTCCAGCAGGTACGACATCGACATGCCCAGCAAAGCAAAGGTGGGGACCTTCTGAAAATTTTTTGCTTAAAAAAAGATTTTTTACCCCATTTTGATTCAAACAGATCGCTTCGTATCCATCCAAATACTTTTCTATAAATTCAAAAGAACCTTTATCATCTGGGGTGACAGACTCA
>JBEARN010000087.1:0-8026 GCA_041163165.1 Pseudomonadota bacterium | reverse complement strand
AGATAAATTACGCGCGCTTTCAAGTCGTCTCGAGGATAAGTTAGAACAAAAAGGTCAACTTTCATTGTTTGATGCAGTGATCGAAGCGGAAGCGCCAGATGTGGTCGAGAATGCAGCTGCAAAAATCGAAGCAAATATCGAAACAATTATTCAAGCAAGTTCACCGGACAAAATATCAGAAAAAAAAGTCTCTCCTAAGATTGCTGACGAAAATCAATTACGTACACATAATATGGATCGCTTCAAAATGCTTTATGATAAGTTTCGCATCGCAGATAAATTGTCTCACTTTGAAGATGTGTTTGGTTATAAAGCGATGAATCTTACCGGCATAGGTTTAAAAGAAGATGATTTTGGAGGGGTGCGTGAAGGCAAATATATTCAAGTGATCGCCATTACCTATGAACCTGACATCAGTGGAAAAAAGAGAGCCAAAAACATCTCTTTAGGGTATTTCGGAAAAGGCGAAACTTTGGATCAAGCGCTTAAAAATGAGATTATAGAGTTTGTTTTGCGTTGGCGTTACGAGAAGGCATTTCAAAATGTAGACCACTATAAAGGACTGATATCTCGGATACAAATGCAAGAAGAGAGACTTTTTTGACAGAGAAAGAGTCTCATCTCTCATTAAAAATTTGTTACAATCCACCCTTTAAAAAGATTTCCATTCAATCAGGATAAACGATGCACCTTGATCTTACCCCAGAAGCGATTTTGACGCAGCTTGGTTATGCCAAAAATGAACAAACTTTACAGCAGATAAATCGCATCATTGCCCATACTAAAGGTTTTGAAAAATTTTCGCAACATCTCCCTTCTTTTAATGATGCACTTGCATTGGAGAAGGGTTTTGTTGCGATGTCAAATTCGACAGATCATCTCAAAATCAAATGCAACGAAGATAGCAGCGCCGACAACCTTTCAGCCTTTGAACAGATCCTCAAGCACTGGTCTGAGAAATATCACTTAGACCTTCAAAAAGTGGATGGACAAAATACCTATTATCTTATCGGTATCAGATAGGTGCCACTTACGACACTGAATGAGGAGCAGCATCAAGCTGCTACCGCGCCTTTAGGGCATAATCTCATCATTGCCAGTGCAGGTACGGGAAAAACTTCTACGATCGTAGGTCGTATTGCACACCTCTTGCACCAAGGGGTAGAACCTTCAAAAATTTTACTTTTAACCTTTACCAACAAAGCTGCAGGAGAGATGATCGCCCGTCTTGAGCGCCATTTCCCCAAACAAGTGGTCAGCAAGATAGAATCGGGTACTTTCCATGCGGTTTCCTACCGTTGGCTGAAAGCACTTTATCCAAACCTAGTCTTGAAACAACCTTCAGAGCTTAAAACATTGTTTAGAAGCATCTACGAAAAACATCGCTTTGAACGGATGGAGCTTTCAGTACAGCCCTTTTCTGCCACTTATTTGTATGAGATGTATTCGTTGTATCAAAATGCTTCGATGGAGGGATTTGACACATGGTTTTTAGAAAAGTATCCGGAGCACGAAGAGGTGATGGATATCTACATACATGTCACGCAAGAGTTTGAAAAAGAGAAAATCGCTTATGGATTTGCTTCTTTTAACGATCTTTTGTTAAGAATGAAAAGCCATTTGGAAACCCATACGATCTCTTTTGATGAAGTACTCGTCGATGAGTATCAAGACACCAATACCTTGCAGAGTGCATTGATCGATATCTTAAAGCCAAAATCGCTTTTTTGCGTAGGGGATTATGACCAAAGCATTTACGCATTTAATGGAGCCAATATCGAAAATATCGCTACCTATGCGACACGGTATCCTCACGCAAAGGTATTTACGTTAAAAACAAATTATCGCTCGACAGCCCCTATACTCTCTTTGGCAAATCGCGTCATAGAAAGAAATGAGCGTATTTACCCAAAAAAGTTGGAAGTAGGGCGTGTGGTGAAGAGTCATACGCCGAGGTTGCTTATCTATAATGATCTTTTCGAACAATACCAATCGATAGCAGATAGCATCAAACGAACCCATGTTCCTAACGATCAAATCGCAGTGATTTTCCGCAATAATTCATCAGCCGATGGGATAGAAGCGAGTTTGCGCGAATACGGGATCTTATGCAAACGTAAGGGGGGAACGAGCTTTTTTGATGCCAAAGAGATCAAATTTTTGCTGGACATCCTTTCGTTGCTTGTGAATCCGAAAGATATGATGGCATTTATCCATATTTTTGAGTATGCCAAAGGGGTAGGCTCGGCACTTGCCAAAGAGTTTTTTCAATCTTTCATCCATTTTGGAGAAGGGAATTTCATGCAAGGGGTTTTGCATCCTAAAGTGTTGGAGCTTCCGAAGTTTAATCCAAGTAAAAATGTGCAACTGGGACTTTTTGATGATGACCATGCGATCGGCTCGGCATCACGGTTTCATGCGATGAAACTCGAACCGGAGATCGCAAAGCACCCTTTATTGAAGCACCCTAAACTGACAGAAGACGGTTTACGTTTTTTCGAACGTTTTTATCGTCTGGCAAGGACGGTTTCAACGTTGGAAAAACCGGCAGAGGTGGTGAAGCAGATGGTCGGATCACCGCTTTATGAGG
This sequence comes from Pseudomonadota bacterium, assembly GCA_041163165.1. GTDB lineage: Bacteria > Campylobacterota > Campylobacteria > Campylobacterales > Sulfurovaceae > Sulfurovum. Next base: position 5,436 of record JBEARN010000087.1, on the reverse strand, counting down.
AGATCATAGAGATCCTTTCAACCCAAAGAGGGAGACTTAAATCGGGTGAGATCGATGAAGCGAAGAAAAAAGAAGCACGAGAACGCATCGTGCGGAAATCGACTCTTTTATTGGATTTGTCACGCAATTATTTTGAGTTGCAGCGTTTTGTCAACGCAATGGTGCTTGGTGGAAATGAACTCAGCGAAGGGGAAGGGGTGAATCTTTTGACTGTGCATGCGAGCAAAGGATTAGAATTTCCAGAAGTGTATGTGATCGATCTGGTGGACGGACGATTCCCCAATCGAAAGATGATGTCAAGCATTGAAGAGGAGCGACGACTCTTTTATGTTGCTGTCACAAGAGCCAAAGACAAACTTTATCTCTCTTTAGCCAAATACGATCGGCTGAAAAAAGTGGAGTATGTCCCCTCTCAGTTTCTTTATGAGGCGGGTTTAATTAAGGGTGAGTTTCAGCAGAGTCAGTGAAATCGTCTGTCTTTGATGCTCATTTGTTTGTTTTTTTCATCAAGATAGATATCAAAAAGATCGATTTCATCTATGAGCTGACTCAGTTTTTTATAGCCGTAATTGACCGGTGAGAAAGAGGTTGAGTTGTTGATGTATTGACCCACAGATGATAGGTTTGCCCACCCGTCATCATCCATGGTATGTTCTACGGCATTTCTCAGGACATTCACCAGCCAACTGTCTCCACGCATCTCTTTGCCCGATTTTCGGAGCGGTGTGGCTGAAATTTCTGCACCATTTTCTTTGGCAGCATTGGTCATCAGCTTTTCGGTAAAGATAAATTGCGAACATGCCACCATGAACGGTTTAGGGGTTTTTTTCTCTCCGAAGCCATACACTTTCAGCCCCTCTTCTTGCACGCGCATCACCACCGGAGTGAAGTCAGAGTCGCTCGTTGCAAAAGCAAAGGCATCGATATCTTTGGTATGGAGCATATCCATCGCGTCAATGGTCATGAGGATATCGGTCGCATTTTTGTTTTTAGAGTAGTCAAACTGCTGGATGGGTTTGATAGCAAACTCAAGTAGTTTCTCTTCCCAATTTTTGAGGTTTTCTTTTGTCCAGTTTCCGTAAGCATGACGGATATTGACTTTGCCGTAGTTGCTCAGCTCGTTGATGATCCCTTCGATCGAACGGTGAGAAATGTTGTCACAGTCGATAAAAAGGGCGATCAAATCTTCTTTTTTAGCATGTTGCATCAGCTTCCTCCTTGGGTGCGTAGTATGTGAGGGTACTGCGCCCGAATTTTTTCTTTTTAGTGAGATGCAATGCACCTATTTCTTGTGGCATATCGAGATGAGACATGTGCTCGACGATGACCATTTCGCACACTTGCGGTTCGATTTCTTCTATGAGTGCGATTGTTTTGTCATAGATGTCATCCATCCCATCACGGGTAGAGAAAGGGGGATCAAAATAAAAATAAGTTTTTTCTTCACTTTGTTTGACCATCTGATACACTATAGCGAATTTTTCGAAACTGTCACCAAAGAAAAGATGAGAATGTATAGTATCTATCCTTTTAACGTTTGCTTGAAGGGCTTCAAAAGCAGTGCGATTATATTCCATAAAGTAGGCGGCTTTGGCTCCGCGACTGAGGGCTTCCAGCCCGATAGAGCCCGAACCCGCAAAAAGTTCGACAAAGTTTTTCCCCATGATTTCAAACTGAAGGGTATTGAACAGTGACTCTTTCAGGATAGATTTGGAGCTTCGCGTGGTGAAGATATCGGGTATCTCTATCTTTTTCCCTTTGTGAATCCCCGCAGTGATCGTGGTGGTAAACACTTTTATTTTTTCGTTTATTTTCTCATTTTTTGCCATCGTTGCCTCTTTAAAAATTGATAATATTCTGGAGTGTATTGATCAGCTTGCTTTCCTCTTTGACATCGGCACGCTCTTTGCCTGGTTCGGTCGAAGTGATGATGGTTCTGCCGGTGATCAACTTCGTGCCGTCTTTTTTGCGTATTCCCCAGTAGGTGTGCATGATGACAGGCTCACCTTGGTATTCACCCAGATAAAGTACTACATGCCCTGGAACGTAAAGGATCGAACGGAACGGTTCGCTTTGCTGTATGATCGCTCTTTTTTTTCGTTTTTTGTCTAAATCTCCGATAAAAACAGAATGTCCGTCTTGGGCTTGCTTAGAAGAGTTTCGTCGTAAAAAGATCCCAAACACACCTAAAAAATCTCTTGTCGTGCTTGAGCAGTCGCGGCACTCATACCCTCCACCCCATCCATACGGTTCACCGTAAAATTCTTTCGCTACCATCGCCACATTCTGCGCAGTAAAAGGCAAAGGTTTATTGGCGGGTTTATTGGCGATGATATGCGCATCTTCCACTTCGACAGTTTCTAAACGGGCTCTCCCTTTTGGATCACGTGAAGTGATGTAGTATCGGTTTGTTCCGGCGACAGGGAAAAGCGCCCCCACTTTGACGATAGAGATATGCTTTTTCTCGTGATAGAGATGCAGGTTGTCTTTGATCACCATGGCGTAACGGTCATTTTTAAATTTTCTCATCAAGGTCGCATCGACCAATGCCAGATCCGACACTTTCACCCATCCAAATCCATAAGAAGCTCTTGCAAACGCCCATTGTTGGTCTTTGGAAAAGTGAGAGACAAACAGCGGGACATTGATGTGCAAAGAGGAGTTTTGGTTGTAATTAAAAGGAAATCCTTCCCCCGTCTCTTTGGGATTTTTATAAAATGCTTCAGAGGTAGGGAGTGCTTTCAAATCGGTGTGGCAAACGGTGATCGCTTTGTAGCGTTTGGTGTTGATATGGGCATAGTCGGCATTGGCGATCCACTTTTCATAGGTGCCAGAAGTGATGAGAGAGCCATCAAGTCGGTAGATCTTCTGGTGGGTCACAAAGCGTACTTCCCATCCTAGTTCATCTCGAGGAATATCGAGCACATTGATATGCCAGGGTTCAAAATATTTACGGTTAAAGGCATTGTCAAGTACCCGTTGCTCGTGTGCAGGAAAGGGTTTGATCTGATTGGCATAAAATGAAGGATTTTGAGGGATTTGCACCATATCGGAAACGCTGTTTTTGGGCATGCGGTCTATTTGGCTTTTTGGACGGGTTCCTTCTTTGAGGAGGTAAGCCGCGTCAAGGGGAGAGAAAGAGAAAAAGATCGATAAGATCAAAACCATGGGTTTGTGCATCAGATAGCCTCGTTTATTTATGTTTAGGATGATGTTTTTTAGATTGTCTCATCTGTTTGAGTCTTCGGTGGAAACGCTCTCTTTTTTCTCGATGAACCGACTGCACCCAGAGGTGGTTGATGAGAAAGTAGATCCCTCCCGTCACCACGACCGAATAAAAAGCAGTGCCGACATAGAGCGGTAAAAGGATTTGTTCAAGATTGGCACTGAACCATTCCATGGTTAATTCGATGTTCGCTATCCCTTCTCTTCCCAAAATGAAATTTCCCGTAAGGTACTCCATATAGTACATCGGTGGCATAGTGAACGGATTGCTCAACCATACCATAGAGATGGCGATGGGGACGTTAAACTGAACGAAAGGGGTGGTTGCCATCACTGCAAGCATTTGCATCGGCATCGGGATAAATGCCCAAAAAAGTCCTACCCCTACACCTCGGGAGACCATGCGTCTATTGATCGAGAGATAGGCTTTGGGAAGATGGTATTTTTCTAAAAAAGCATCGATTTTGCTGCTGGTGTTCTTTTTTTTGAAAACTTTACGTATCATCTTTTTCCATGCTTTGATTCTTTAGAAGGTTAGTGTAATATCAAGGAGCTTTAAATCACCTTTTTAATAACTTTTGTGTAGAATACGCCTATTCAAAATAGACGTAAAGGGACAACTTATGAGTGGATATATGATTTTTTCTGGGACATCAAACCCTGAACTTGCAAAAGAGATTGCCAACTATTTGGATATGCCACTTTCAGGATCCAATATCAACCGTTTTTCTGATGGTGAAATCTCTGTTCAGATCTCCGAAAGTGTCCGCGGAAAAGATGTCTTTATTGTCCAGCCCACTTCGGCACCGACTAACGACAACCTCATGGAACTTCTCATTATGACTGATGCGTTGAAACGTTCTTCTGCGAAGTCTATCACGGCAGTGGTTCCGTATTACGGGTATGCAAGACAAGACAGAAAAGCGGCTCCACGCGTCCCGATCACGGCAAAATTGGTAGCCAACCTAATGGAGACGGCCGGCATTACCCGTATGGTCACCGTCGACCTTCATGCTTCTCAGATCCAAGGATTTTTTGACATTCCCGTGGACAACCTTTATGGTGCGATTTTGTTTATGGATTATATCCGAGCGAAAAAGTTTAAAAACCCTATCATCGCATCCCCGGACATCGGAGGGGTAGCCAGAGCGCGATATTTTGCGAGCAAATTGGGCTTGGAGATGGTGATCGTCGATAAAAGACGTGAAAAAGCGAACGAAAGCGAAGTAATGAACGTCATCGGAAATGTAGAAGGGAAAGATGTCATCCTCATCGACGATATGGTCGACACTGCAGGCACCATGGTGAAAGCAGCCGCCGCGTTGAAAAAGCTTGGGGCGACATCGGTGATGGCATGCTGCACACATCCCGTCCTTTCTGGGCCTGCGTTTGAACGCATCGAAGCGGGTGAATTGGATGAACTCGTTGTTGCCAACACTATCCCTATGATCAAGCGTTCCCCTAAGATCAAGATGCTCTCCACTGCGCCGATGTTGGGCGAAGTAATCCGAAGGGTTCACAACAACGAGAGTGTCAATTCTCTTTTTGAAACCAACTAGCAACTATAACATCTAAGGAATTCAATGGCGAAGCCCGTCCCTCAAAAAAACATACGCAATTTTTCCATCATCGCCCATATCGACCATGGAAAATCTACCTTAGCCGACCGCATCATCCAAGAGTGTGGTGCTGTTTCCGACAGACAAATGTCTGCTCAAGTGATGGATACGATGGATATCGAAAAAGAGCGTGGCATCACCATCAAAGCGCAGTCTGTAAGGCTTGATTATGTCAAAGACGGCGAACATTACATTCTCAACCTCATTGACACCCCGGGGCATGTCGATTTCTCGTATGAAGTGAGCCGTTCTTTGGCTTCTTCGGATGGCGCATTGCTCATCGTCGATGCCGCGCAAGGGGTTGAAGCGCAGACGATCGCAAATGTGTACATCGCGATCGAAAACGACCTTGAGCTTTTGCCGGTCGTCAATAAGATAGATCTTCCTGCAGCCGATCCTGACCGTGTATTGGCAGAACTGGAAGAAGCCATCGGCATCGATGCCACGGAACATAATCTTGTTTCCGCCAAAACAGGGGTAGGGGTGAGAGAGTTGATCGATGCGATCGTCGAGCGTATTCCTGCTCCCGTAGGTGACAGCGAAGCACCGACAAAAGCACTCATTTACGACTCATGGTTTGACAATTATCTCG
>JBEARN010000086.1:0-5257 GCA_041163165.1 Pseudomonadota bacterium | reverse complement strand
ACTACCATCCAATACATTTCACTCCCCAGACAGTATGAAAAAGAGTTGGACAAAAACCTTACCACTGAAAGAATCGAAGTACTTGAACGCACCTACCATGCTTCACCGCTAAAGATAGGGCAACTCAAAGGCAATCGTTTTTCTATCGTTCTTCATCATATGAGCCAAAAGGATGCAAATTCTTTTACAGCCATAGCCAAAAAGATGGAAATCGATGGTATTCCAAACTACTACGGATACCAACGTTTTGGAGAAGATAACCTCTCTTATCTTCAAGGAAAAGAGATCGCCCATTCTGGAAAACGCCTCAAAGGAAGTAGAGAAAAATTGCTTGTTTCCGCCTACCAAAGCCATTTGTACGATCAATGGTTATCCTCAAGGATAAAACTCTCAACCGTCATCCGTGACCATTCTGCAGAAAAAGCAGCGAAACTACTACGCTATCCACTTGAGCTTGTGAAAGTATTGGCGAAACAACCTCATTTTTTTAAACTTTTTTTAGGAGATGTGGTCATGCCCTATCCTTATGGAAAGATCGATTTTGTGAAAGAAATGCTATCGGCTGCTGATGCATTTAAACACCAAAAGCTCTCTCCGACAGGACTCCTCTGCGGAGCAAATGCCATAAGAGCTCAAAGCGATGCCTACCATTTAGAACAACCCTATGACGACACTGAACTTTACACCCTTAAAGGTGACAGACGTTTTGCATGGATATGGCCTAAAGAGGTAAAAACAACGTATGACGAAGTATCAAAAAAACTCACGTTAAACTTCTATCTCCCGAAGGGATCATACGCGACCACTTTTTTAGAAGAGATTGGGAAGTTTTCACTCAAACTATCAAAAGAGACATAATTATTTTCTCCCTTTTGGTTTTTTTTTGACATTAGACGTTAGACTCTCAAACGTTTTAAATCCATCCCTCTTAGTCGTTTTACGTTTTTTTCCACTAACAACATTTGTTGTTTTTTTCATTTTTTTTCCAAAAGCCCCCTTCGTACGTCTCTGCTCTTCTACCAAAGGCTTTTCTTTTTGAGTTGTTTGCTCTGGCGCATACCCTTCTAGATACACTTTTTTGATAGGCTTGCGCAGCAAACGTTCTACATCTTTCAGCGCTTCCATCTCTGAAGGAGAAACCAATGTGATCGCCAACCCTTCTTCTCCCGCCCTACCAGTACGTCCGACACGGTGGATATGATCTCCCGTGACATGGGGAATGTCATAATTGATCACCACTTTGAGCTCCGGTATATCTAATCCCCTTGCTGCAATATCTGTCGACACCAGCACCCTTATTTTTCCTTCACGAAATCCACTCAAAGCTTTGCTTCTTTCTCCTGTGCTTTTATCTCCATGAATGACAGCTGTTTTCAAGCCTGAAAGATTGAGTTCTCCTGCGACAACATCTGCAATCTCTTTCTTGCGTGTAAATACAAGTACTTGCTGATAATTTCGTGAACCTATCAGATAAGGAAGCAACTCTAACTTTTTCTCCTCTTCAACAGGATAAATCACTTGCTCGACAGATGCCGCAGACGTTCCCATCTTGTCTATCTCGATCAAGAGTGGTTTTTGGAGTATCTTCGAGGCTAACTGTTTCACCGCACCTGAAAGTGTTGCTGAGATAAGGATGGTTTGTTTATTGGAAGGAAGATACTGCAATACTTGACCTACTTCACCGATGAATCCCATGTCGAGTATCGTATCTGCTTCATCGAACACTAGGTGGCGTACCGCTTCGAGGTTGATCGATTTTTGTTCAAGCAGTTCAAGCAAGCGTCCACTCGTTGCGATGACAATATCAACTCCCTCTTTGAGCTGATTGATTTGTGAAGCACGTTTTGCACCACCAAAAAGTGAAACGCTTTTAAATAAAAGATATTTCCCATAAGCATCTACACTTCCTTGAACTTGTTTGGCAAGTTCACGCGTAGGCACGAGGATAAGTACTTTAGGATAATGCTGTTCTGAGATAAAATTTTGCTGCAGTATCTCTAAAATCGGTAGCGTAAACGCTGCTGTTTTACCACTGCCTGTTTGTGCCCCTGCGATGATGTCGTTGCCTTGAAGTATATTGGGGATAAGTTCTTTTTGGATACGCGTTGGGACATTGTAGCCTTTCTCACTTAAGGCTTGTACTATTGTTGCGGATAATCCCAGTGAGGAAAAAGACAAAACCATCCTTATTCTTGATCGTTTAAACTACTCTCTAGTCTACGTTTAAGGCGCATTTTTTGTTTGGCTACCTCTCTCATATCTGCATCACTATCGCTTTCATCCACGATCTCAACGCCCAAAATAGTCTCGATACAATCCTCTAAAGTCAAAATCCCTTCGGTCTGATCATAACTGTCAACCACAAGAAACATATGATCTTTTCTTTTGATAAAAAGATTCAATGCTTTCGAAACTGGGATATTTTCGCTGATTTTAAATATCTTTTTTTGGATTTCATTCAAGCTTTTTGCATCATCTTTGAGGATATGTTTAAAGATCTTTTTGGTCATCACTATGCCGGTAATATTTTCGATGCTTCCTTCATACACAGGAACTCTGGAAAATTTGAAGATACCCGTTTCATGCTCCACTATCTCTTTGAGTGTTCTGGAACTATCTAATGCATAAACAACGGTTCTCGGAGTTAAGATTTCTGCGACTTTGATTTTGTCAAGCTGTAAAATATTTTCTATCACATCCGATTCTTGTTCTTTGATCACACCTTCATCTTCACTCAACAACATGCTGTGAAGCAATTCTTCTTTGCTCAAACTTTTACTGTCGTCCGATCTGCTGATGCGATTCGTGACAAAAAGTGTTATAAGAATAATAGGATAAGTGATCCAAATAAAAAAGTGGATCATGTATGCCGCCACAGGGGCCAACTGCTTCCAATAAACAGCTCCGATCGTTTTAGGGATAATTTCAGATAAAAATAAAATGGCAAATGTCAAAATAACCGAAACATAAAATACCGCTTCACTCCCATAGATACTCTCCGCTTGTGCTCCAACGGCAGCAGCACCGAGTGTATTGGCAATGGTGTTGAGTATCAAAATAGATGCAATCGATTTGTTGATACTGTTTTTATGAGACTTTAACAGTGCGGCCACACGTGGACGCTCTTTTTCAAGTACTGAGATGTATGCCATGTTGGTAGAGAGTAAAACCGATTCCAAAATCGAACAGATAAACGATACAAGTACCGCCAACAAAAAGTAGAGGATTAAAAGATCCATTGAATGTTATTTCACCTTTAAAGTAAGATAAGGGTTGCAAGCCCTAAAAAAGAGAAGAACCCTACCACATCTGTGATAGTAGTAAGCACCACTGTGCTTCCTATGGCAGGGTCGACTTCGATTTTTTTGAGCAACAAAGGTACCATCGCACCAAAAAAACCTGCGCTCAACAGATTGATAATCATAGAGAGTGCTATCACAACGCCGAGCATTCCCATATTAAACCATACAGAAGCGATCATACCCATGATTATAGCAAAAATTAAACCATTTACAAGTGACAGAATAACCTCTTTTTTGATCGTACGAAACGCATCATATTTTGCAATATCCCCTAGCGCAAGCTGACGTACAACAACCGTCAAACTTTGTGTTCCCGCATTGCCTCCCATCGAAGCAACGATCGGCATCAAGATCGCTAACGCCACAATACTTTGCAACGTATCTGAAAAAATCCCTATTACAAAAGAAGCCACAATCGCTGTGACAAGGTTGATCCCCAGCCACACAGCGCGTGCTTTACCTGCCCTAAATATATCTTCATCCTCTTCAGCTTCGTCATTTACCCCTGCCAAGTGATACATTTGATCGGTTGCTTGCTCGTTGATGACATCATAGATATCATCTGAAGTGATCCTTCCTAGCAAAATACCGTTTTCATCTGTGATAGGCATCGAAGAAAGGTCATAATCTTGAAATTTTTGGACAATCTCACTGATATCATCATGGTCTTTCCCGGTAATCGGTTTATACTTCTCTGGACTTTCTAAAATATTCTCTTCTAGCGTTTTTTCGAAATTAAACACTAAAAGATGGTCCAATCCTATACCATAACGCAAGGTAAGGTCATCTTCAGTGACAAACAGATAATTCACATTTTCAAGTTCATCTTTGCGTCTAAGTTTCGCAAAATCTTTAATGACATCATACACATTGTGATGCAAGTTTGCGGCGTAAACTTCGGTCTGCATATAGGCGCCTGCTTCATCATCTTCGTATTGTTGGAGTTTTAAGATATCTTCTTGGTACTCTTTAGGAAGTTGGTTAAAAACCTCTTCTGCCATCGTGGAGTCAACTTCTTTCAACTCCTGCATAAACTCAGTTTGGTCATCACTTTCAAGATCCGAAACAGAATCTGCAATTTCTTTAGTCGTAAAAGACTCAATAACATCTTCAAAATACCGATAAGGTAATTCTAGTGCGATATCAGCAACAAACTCTTTGGGGATAAGTTGCAGCGCTTCAGAGAAACTTTTTTCATCCAAATCTTTAAGAAGGTTTGCTATTTCCGAGGGGTGAAGCTCATCATAAGAATGTGTTTCTAAATAAGTTTTTAATTCATCCATAGCTTATCCCCTTAAAATGTGTGTGTGATTATACTGAAAAATAATAACGAAGTTACTACCAAAGAAAGAGATAAGAGGGTTATATCCTCTTATCGTGTTATTTTACTGGTGTATCACACTTTTTAGTGATAATACACGCTGGACAAAAATTCATCAACCCAGCGATCAATGGAATCAAACCTAAATAAAACCAATTATTTCCAGAATACGCACCATAACCGATCAATGCCAATCCCACTACAATTCTAATAGGTCTACATATTGCTCTCATTTTATTCACGTTCATTTTCAATTCCTTTGCATCTATTTGATGTAATTGTAATATAAATAGCTTAGAGAGAGGATGTTGGGAGTGATGTGATCTGTACACATGGTACAGATCATAGATTAAAGTTGTGGACCTGCAGATGCGAAATCAAATTCACCACCATTGCCATCATAACGGTGGAAATTTTTTTGGAACATACCTGCTAATTTCTTCAACATTGCATCATATTGTGATTTATCTTCCCATGTGTTTCTTGGGTTCAACACCGCTGTATCTACCCCATCGAGTGTTTTAGGGATAGAGAGATTAAATGTATCTAACGTTTCAAATTCTGTATGTAAGATCGCTCCACTTAAGATACCATCGATACATGCACGGGTATTTTTAATACTCATACGTTTACC
>JBEARN010000085.1:0-5488 GCA_041163165.1 Pseudomonadota bacterium | reverse complement strand
CTGATCAAAGGTGATGCTGGTATCATTTTTATTAAAGCTATTCAAAGAAATATTGATTTGTTTTACCGCCGGATGGAAGAGTGTTTCATAAGAGTGTTTTCTTAAAAAATATCCACTGGTCGTAAGCATGGCTTTAAGTCCATATTTTTCGATAATATCGAGATACTCATGAAGGTTTGGTGCAGTAAGTGGATCCCCTACAACATGACAGGCTATCTCTTTAGTATAGTCTTTCGCTTGAGCAATAATGGATTCAAAAAAAGTCGTCTCCATTTGCTTTGAAGGCAAAGATTTTGTAGGACAAAAAGTGCATGAAAGCCCGCAGACGTTCGTAAGCTCGATATAAATACGATGAAAAGTCATGCTCTTTATTTCATGCAGCCAGAAAGATCGATGATATTCTTCGATCGATCCACGCAGGATATCCGTGATTGCAATTCGATAAACTCATCTTCGATTTGATCAAAAACACCCTCTTTATCTTCCACTTTAATCTCTGGCTGAACACCCATTTGTCTTTTTACCTCTTTATAAGGAGTAAGACATTGATAGACATTTGACATATTCGTGGATTTTTGTATGCAAACACGTGCCACTTTGAGTTGTTGGAGCAATTCTGGTAAAAGTTTTTTTTGTCTTGCAAAAATGTCTTTTGTAATTTCATTCAGAAACTTTTCTCGCTCGGCTGTGCTATTGCCTTTTGCGATAAAATTAACATTTTCTGGGGAAATCCCCAAAGAGATATCTTTTAACACTTTGCAAAAATTTTCAGTTTTAGTATCATGGGTGGTTTTGATCTTATCGTTAAAAAGTGCAAATTCTTGCAAAGGATAGTCTGGCACCGTGCATTGTTCATTGGAAGTATTGATATCAAACGTTACCTCTACCGCTTCTTTGACATAGGTTACATCTAACACATGCGCTTCAAGCTTTAAAAGTATATTGTCATAAATGCACTTTTTGACACCATTACCCACCCAAACATCACACATCAAACCCGCTACTTTTGCTACCCCTATTTTCATCAAGTTAGATGTTTCACTGTTAGCATCACGATCTTCTGCATTTTTTTTGCGTTCTAAAAGTTGCTCATTGTCGTAATCCGCGGTGATGACTGTATCTTTAGTATGTTTTTCAAGTCTTTTAACGTACTGCTTATGTTGAATGGCTCCCGTCAAAAGGATAAAACCGCTCTCCTCCTCAAGCCTCACATTTCCCCAGTCTTTAAAACGCAACTTCGATTCACCGTGAATGGTGAGCTTTGTTTCAGGCGTCACTTTCGTTCCCCCTTTGATTTCATACAAAATCATTCCAGACTCTTTTTCGTAAAGATGCGAAGAGGTATCTGCATATGCGCACAAGGCGATACTCATAAAAACCAAAAAGGATTTCATTCCATCTATTTTTTTCATCTGATTACCTCATCGAATCTGCATAGGTTAAAAACTATACGAAATATCTGCGAAAATCATATCATTATTTTTCACAGCATCAAAGAGTGCTGAACTACCGATATAGTCGACAATCCCTATATTGGCATTGATCCCTTGGTCAAGTTCATACTTCATCCATGCCCGCTGAAAACCGCCTTCATTCATCTTTTCACCATACAATGATATCAGATAGTTTAGCGTTAAAGTATCGTGCATCAGATCACTACTGATACGTAGTGCCTGTTGATAGGTGTCTTGCTTTAATGGGTTTAGCTCATTTAACAAACGCGAATCATAGCCATTGAAATGTCTTAAAGAGATATCATAAGAGATCATCGTTTCGGCGATACCATTATACTCCATCCCTATCAGCCCATCTACCCTTTCAAACGCTTTTTCTTGTGTCGATGTAAAATGCAATCCATCCAAATACGCCATCTCCATTTTAAACAGCCAGGATCCATTCAATACATTGAGTGCGGTACCAAACATATTGACTTTTGGATGTTCCATAGTAGGTATTCCACTCTGTTTTAGATAGCCTGCATCATCATGAATATTTGCTGCATAAAAGTTGATATCCCAACCGCTAAATTCACCCCCTAAGGAAAGCGCATACGTCACATCGTTGGGAGTGTTTTCTGGTAGATGCGGATCTGCTTGCGGATTAAAATCAGATCCAAACGGCGGATTGAGCGTAAAACGCTGTTCAAGGATCGCCATAGGAGAGAATCGCCAATCACCATAAAAAAAGTCAAACTTCGCCATGGTCACAGGCAAACGTAAATCTTCGATATCCACCATTCCTGGACGGCGGTTGTCTAAAGGGTTGAGCACATCAGTGATCCGTATCGTATCGCTACGCCCCCACACGATCACTTGTCTTCCAAGCTTCATATCCAACTTATCAACCAAGCTTCCCTGAACATAGGCATCAAAAAGCATCAAATCACTGCGACGTTTATCCAATTCATCTTCGCTATAACTACCATCACGAAGATCATAAATGGCATCATAATAAGCTTTGAAATTGGTTTTGATTCGCCAATCGTTCTCAAACTTATGCTCATAGTCTAAAAATAAAGAAGACTTCATGGAGGTCAAATTATCATGCGGTTTCGTTCCTAGATATGAGTAGGCAAGTTGTTCTGTGATTTTTCCTGTGACACCAGGGATCATTATTGTCTTATTCTTTTCTATTACCACACTATCATTCTGATCAAATTTATCCAAGAGTTGCGTGTTATTCGAAGCTTTTACATTTTCAGTTGCCTCTACAGGAGCATCATCAAAACCATCTAACAATGCATCCATATTCTCTGCATAAAGCAGCACTGAACATAAAACCAAACTCCCTATCGACTTCATATAATTAAAGTCCCTTTTCCAATCGTCTTGTGGTAAACATATCATCATTCAGCGGTTCATTCAGTTTGATATTGGAAAACTGTAAAATCGTTGTATGTAGCGTACTGCTACCTTTTTTAGTGGTCATCGTCATCTCATCGACTAGCCACACACCTTTTTCTTCATGAAGACGTTTAATGTCAAGGTATTTTTTCTTATTATTCTCCATAAAGCCGATCGAACGCACCACTACATAATTGTCTTGTCTAACCAATGCAATGGTTTTAATGTACCCAGACTCTTTGATGATCTCTTTGTTTCTTGGCACCGCTTCGATCATCCACACTTTATGCCCCCTCACATCACCTTCTTTCAAAAGGGTAAAATCATAATCTTCCAAATCACGATCAGTCATATCAAAATAGGAAAAATCCGATCCCATAAAACTAGAGCTTTTGTCCGAGGTTGGGATACGTTTTACTTTTTTGAGTGCAGGGAGATAAAGCCATTGATCATCATCTTTACTTGAATCATCATAATCATAAGTCAAAAATGAAGTATCTTTCACGTCAGCAGGACTTTTAAAAAACATGATGCGGTGCTCATCTGCACCAAAATCTTTACCGTACGAACGAATATCTCGCGTTCTTTGTTTTCCATTTTTATCTATCAGCACCATCAACATATCTTCTGCCAATGTTTCACCGTCATCTCGCGCATCGACTTTTTCCATGATCTCTCTTGCTTTCGCATCATCACCATATACCATGGTTGCACACAGCAAAGAACCTACCACGATACTCTGTATTACTTCTTTTAGCTTCATTCTTTATCTCTCCTTTATTTTATCCATCCACGTTGAGCTGCTACGATCATTAACGCAGGGGCAAGAAGCAAATCAGCCATCAGTGCCAACACGATCACTGAGCCTGTTAACAATCCAAAGTTCTGTACCGAAATCATATTTGCCATCATATAAGCATAAAAACCTAATGACAATACAATCGTCGTAATCACCATCGCTTTCCCTGTGGTGAAAAAAGTTTGTTCTATCGCTTTGCCACTCTCTTTAGTCTCCAAATAATAGCGCCTGAAATTATGCAAGAAGTGGATCGTATCATCCACCGCAAGCCCGATAGCGATAGAACCGATCAGTAATGTAAACATATCTAAAGGTATATCGGCAAAATACATCAAAAATAGCCCCAAAATAATCGGTGCAAGATTTGGGATCATGCTGATAAGACCCATGCGTACCGAACCTAAAATAAAGATCATCATCATGGTGATTCCAACAAATGCGATAAAATAACTTACCACAGAAGAGTGTACGGCATGCGAGAATGTATTGATCAACAAAGGTATCATCCCTGTAGTGGTGATTTTGTCTTCAGGGAACAGTCGTATCGCTTCATTTTTGACATACCCCAATACTTCAGTCGCACGCACTGCATCAGTCCATGGTATTTTGATACTAATACGTGCCTTAGAAATCTGGCTATCCACAACATCTTCAAGGTCATCTGAGCCAGAGTTTTCAAACAAAAGTAATTCTTGAGAAACCAAATCAGCATTTTCAGGGATGGTGTAAAATGCTTGTTTATTTTCATGCAACGCTCTATTGGTCTCTTTAACGATCGTTGCGAGAGAGACCACTTTGCCTATATGCGTATAACGGTCGACATACTGTTCCAGTTCTGCAGAAAATTGATTCAGTTTTTCAAGCCTTGCAGGGTCGTTCCATCCATTTTCGTTTTGGGTATCGATCACAAGTTCGATCGTCACAGAACCATTGAGATGCGCATCGATGGTCTCTGTGGAGATACGGTCATAACTGTCTGGCTGAAACCATTTAAGTGGGTTATGTGAAAGTTCTATCTTAAGCGCCGTAAAAAGAGCGATCACTACTAACACACCACTCACTATCAAAATTGTTTTATAGTATCGGATCGGTAACGCAGAAAATTTTTGCATGAGCTTGTCTAATCGATCTGCTTGTGTTTTAACCCTTTGCTTCATCTTGGTGATGCTTAAAAGTGCTGGCAAAAGTGTTAACGTCAAAACAAGAGAGACCATGACCCCCAATGACGCAAACACCCCAAGGTCAGAGATAGGTGCGACTTCAGAACCAGAAAACGAACCTACACCGATAGCCGTGGTCAAAGAAGTCATAGCGATCGCGAGTCCGGAATGTTTTAGCGTATAACGTATCGATTCTCTTTTGTCTCCCGTCGTATTAAATTTATCAAAAAAGATCGAAAGCACATGCACCGTCGCTCCGATACTCACTGCCAACAACAAAGAAGGGACGATTTGCGTCGGCAATTTAAATGCCACTCCACTCCACGCCATCGTTCCCACGGTTACAAGTAAGGAGAACAAGATGACAATCACCGGATAAATCACTGCTGAGATCCTTCTAAACATCACAAAAAGGAAAATCACAATGATCAAAAGGGTGAGACGCATAAACTTTTGCATATCTGATTGCATCTGCGATTTGAGAGCATGGTTCACCGAAGGAGACCCCGCCACAAATATCTCTATCCCCTTTTGCTTGTATTGATCTACGATATGAAGTACAGCTGAAACCAACTCCGCATTTTCTTTATCGGTTAAAAAAGGTCTCTCTTTTTGAACATCCGTACTATTTTTCGCTGGAGTATCAAACCCTTCATCAAATGCATCCATATCGGATACTTTTTCTT